>JANNCC010000069.1:0-1849 GCA_031386125.1 Chitinophagaceae bacterium | reverse complement strand
ACCGAAGAAGGAAAATTAATTGATGTAACGGGAAAATAAAAAGGAGATAATTTGTATTATGGGTAATACAACAAGAAACATTCTATCTATTGCAGCAGCAGTTGCAACTAGCTTTTGCTTAGGTGCAGTTCTAATATACATCTGTGCAATGACGATAAGCAATGAAGATAAGATAGGTGGGGTGTTGCTCTTTCTTTCAATAGGAATTTTTATTCCTACATTTAGTGGTGGTTTTATTTGTGGATATATATCAAAGCAAAAAGACAATAGCAATATATTAATATCTTCCTTTTTATTAATATTGATTATATCAATAAACAATGATTTTAAATTCAACATTCCAGCATACAGAGTATTATTATTATTTCTTCTGATTATCATTTTCACTTTTACAGGGGGAATCGTTGGTAAAAAAATAAAGAAAAAATTATCAAACTAAATACTGCCTCATCTCCTCTTGATATTCCTTCGCAACAATCCTTGCTTTCTCAGCAAAATATTTTCCATCCGAAGCATAAATAATAGCCCGGCTTGCATTTACCAAAATGCCACAATCATTATTCATGGCTTTTTCAGAAATTTCTTTCAAACTTCCACCTTGTGCACCTACACCGGGAACGAGATAAAAATGATGTGGGGTTAATTTCCTGATATTGATAAATGAATCGGCCTGTGTAGCACCTACAACAAACATTAAATTTTCAGGAGTGCCCCAGGTGGAAACTGTTTGTAATACTTTTTCATAGAGCAATCCATCACCAGCCTGTTGCAGTTCAAAATCATTGGCTCCTTTATTAGAAGTCAATCCTAACACAATTGCCCACTTCCCTTCATACTGCAAAAATGGTTTTACACTATCCTCACCCATGTAGGGAGCAACCGTTACAGAATCAAATGGCATGGCTTCAAAAAATGCTTTGGCATACTGGTCAGAGGTGTTACCTATATCTCCTCGTTTAGCATCGGCAATTTTAAAATGTTCTTCACCAATGTAATGAACCGTTTTTTCCATCGCCAGCCAGCCCTTCACTCCCAATGCTTCGTAGAATGCAGTGTTGATTTTATAGCCAACACATAAATCTTTTGTTGCATCAATAATGGCTTTGTTGAAAGTAAAGATTGGATCTGGCCCTGCTAAAAGATGTTTGGGAATTTTTGTAATGTCGGTATCTAAACCAACTATGAGATAGGATTTCTTTTTTTGAATTTGTTCGATGAGTTGTTGACGGGTCATATTGCGGCGAAGATAATACGGAACGCTGATTATTATGATAGTGATGATTAATTAAGATTTTATCAGCGTCAATCTTAATAATCATAATCATCTGCGTTCCAATTTCTCTAATACAATACGTTCAACTTCTTCACTCTCCCATTTCTCTTCAATTCTTTCCATCTTCATCACCTCCTGCATTATCGCCTCCTGCTTCTGCCCTCTTTGCAGAGCTTCCGAATACCTGATATAGGGACTGAAAGTAACTTGTGAATAAGCAGGTATCCATTTATCCGGATATTTTTCATGCAGCCTCGCTTCTATCTTTTTTTGTAATAAAAATTTGGGGTCAGCCGTTCTTTCCCGCATGACTGTAAAATTATTTACAGCGAGGTCAGCAATCGCATCTGCATCTGGTTTGCGAAGCGTTTGATACTGTTGCAATATTGTTTGCCAATCGTCACCATTTTGTTCAATCAATTCGTCTAATATCCGGCAATCTTCAAAACCACAATTCATTCCTTGTCCAAAGAATGGAACAATAGCATGGGCTGCATCACCAATCAAAGCAAATTTATCTTCCCGTATCCAAGGGAAACATTTCACTGTTACTAATGAAGATGTAGGATTATTAAA
>JANNCC010000263.1:0-15605 GCA_031386125.1 Chitinophagaceae bacterium | reverse complement strand
GTCCATTTTGTCAGACACTCTTTCTTTTACATCCTGTAATACTTTAGAAAGATATTGACCGGTAAATACTGAGATGATAGCAGGTGGAGCTTCGTTGGCACCAAGGCGGTGATCATTAGGTGCTGAAGCAATTGAAGCTCTTAATATATCAGAATAATCATGTACCGCTTTGATTGTATTTACAAAGAAAGTAAGGAACATCAGGTTCGTCTTCGGTGTTTTACCGGGAGCCAGAAGGTTTACACCTGTATCAGTTGCCATACTCCAGTTATTGTGCTTACCACTACCGTTGATACCGGCAAATGGTTTTTCATGCAATAATACACGGAGGTTATGACGACGGGCAACCCTTTCCATTACATCCATCAGCAATGAGTTGTGATCTACAGCCACACTCACTTCTTCAAATATTGGTGCACACTCAAATTGCGCAGGAGCAACTTCATTGTGTCTTGTGCGTAAAGGAATTCCTAACTTATATGATTCAGTTTCAAAATCCCTCATGTATGCATACACTCTTTCAGGAATAGAACCGAAGTAATGGTCTTCTAACTGTTGGTTCTTGGCAGAATTATGTCCGTATACTGTTCTTCCTGTCATTACCAGATCGGGTCTTGCATTGAACAATGCTTCATCTATTACAAAATATTCCTGTTCCCAACCTAATGTAGCAGTTACTCTTGTTACGTTTTTATCAAAATAATTACAAACATCTACTGCTGCTTTATTTAAGCCGTCCAGTGCTTTTAATAAAGGTGCTTTATAGTCCAACGACTCACCTGTGTAAGAAACGAAGATGGTAGGGATGCATAATGTTTTACCTCCTCCTATTTCCATAATAAAAGCAGGAGAAGAAGGATCCCATGCTGTATAACCTCTTGCTTCAAAAGTTGCCCTCAATCCACCACTGGGAAAGGAAGACGCATCAGGCTCTTGTTGTACCAGTGCATCACCTTCAAATTGTTCGATAGGAGTACCATCGCCCTTCAACGTAAAGAAAGAATCATGTTTTTCTGCGGTGGTGCCGGTTAATGGTTGAAACCAGTGTGTGAAGTGAGTAACACCTTTACTTTCTGCCCAGGCACGGAGGCCATTGGCTATCTGGTTAGCCATTGCCCGGTCAATTTTCTGGCTGGTTTTGATAGATGACTGGAGGCTTTTAAACGCTTCATCGCTCAAAAATTCCCTGGCTGTTTTCAGGGTAAAAACGTTGCTACCAAAGATGCTGGTGATTTTAGCAGAAGCATCCACCTTTACATCTGTATTGGTGAGTAGGTTGTTAATTGCATTAAAGCGAAGTGACATGTGTTATAATTTTCAGCAAAACAAACACATTAAGGCAATCATACCAATTTTTTTTATATAAAATTGGTATTTAGATAAAAAATGTGGAAAAAAAATTAAAAAATGGTAGCAAATACAAAAATTTTAGGCAGAATTAGTTACATTATTTTTATTCTTAATGTTATTAAAAAATAACTTGCCGAGCCTGTTCCAGTCTATTTGAGCGGCCATCGGTATCACCAGCAGTGGTACTATTATACTCCGGTATCTGACTATTGCGCCAAGATTATTTACACTGAAGCCGATGGCCAACAATACTGTCATTGAAAAAAAGATACAGAAATACATCAGGTTTTGTTCTTTGTTGCCATTAGTTCTCAGGAACAGAAACAGAATAAATAGCAGCAACAACACATTAATTTCAATAGCGGCAGCTAAGGAGAGTATATGCCTTACATCTCTTGGATAAGGTCGGATGGTTGAGAGATTAATAGCCTGGGGTGTATTTTTTAAAAAACTTACCACAGTT
This sequence comes from Chitinophagaceae bacterium, assembly GCA_031386125.1. GTDB lineage: Bacteria > Bacteroidota > Bacteroidia > Chitinophagales > Chitinophagaceae > JJ008. Next base: position 13,792 of record JANNCC010000263.1, on the reverse strand, counting down.
GGTTCCAGGTCTTTCATCGGTATAGTAGAGCTGCCGGCCTGTAATTTTTTAAACTCCTGTTGCTTGTTTACTACTGCCTGTGGAAAATCAAGTTTTGGATTTATATATCGGGCAGTAAAAAATAAAATTCCAAATAGCAGGTATAATGAACTGAATATAGCTAAACCATACTTTGGTTTGCTATTAGCGATTAACCAGGCCACAATAGCAGGAACAAGAATGAGGATAAGAAAATTTCTGAGTGCCAGGATTACAAGCAGGCCTCCAATAATGCAAAGTATCCGCTTAATACCAAATTTTTTCTCTTTTGTACCAAAGTAAATACAGTAAACAATCAAGCTGATGCCGGTAAAGATGAGCCCTTCCTTATGAATGCCGCTGGTCCAGTAAAGGAAAGAGGGAACAAGAAAAGTAGCCAGCAAAATGACCATCTTTCTGCCGGGAAAAACATCAGCCATTACCCGGTAGATAGCAATAGCCCCAAAAAGTGTAATGAAAGAATAGAAAACAACATTGACATAGTAATGACCGAAACTGAAAATGTTGAAAACGGAAAGAATTTTTACAAACAGATTTCCTTTCAAGTCGTTCCAATAGGAGTCGGTGGTTCCGAAGAAATCCTGAACCCCTCCTTCATACGGATCACGGAAAAGATTGGTCAGATATTCATGCGGGTTATTAAAGAGGAGATGATATTCATTTATACTATTGGTATGATAGCCCCAGGTATCCTGCATTTGCGCCAGCCCACCGTAATAGATACCAATCCAGCCATAAAAAATGCCAGCCATCACCTTCAATAAAAAGATAATGATCAGTTGGGATTGGCTTAAACCTGTACGGGTAAAGAATTTTATTTTGGTGGCCAACCAGGCAAAAAATACTAGGAACGCAACAAAAAGCAAGTACTCCAAAGCAGCTAGATTTTATCCCGCAAAATAACCATTATTGCCGTGATTGTCAGCACAAATACTAAAGTGAGTTATTTCTACTTTAGTAAAAGTTGACAAGTTATGCTCCGCCTGTAGGCTTCAACCTGTAAATTTGCATCTCAATGTTTTATTGCAATGGAAGTAACCGTCAAAACTGCACAGCAGCTACGATTGACCGCAGAAGAATTTGAACTCATCAAACAAAAGCTGGGACGTACACCCAATTTCAATGAACTCTGCGCATTCTCTGGCATGTGGAGTGAACATTGCAGTTACAAAAACTCTATCAAGTGGTTAAAAACATTACCAAGAGAAGGTGGACGGATGCTGGTAAAAGCTGGTGAAGAAAATGCTGGCCTGATGGATATTGGAGATGGGTTGGGAGTGGTATTTAAAATAGAATCGCATAATCACCCATCTGCTATTGAACCTTTTCAGGGTGCCGCAACAGGTGTAGGTGGAATTCACAGAGATATTTTCACCATGGGGGCAAGACCGATTGCTTCACTCAATTCACTTCGCTTTGGAAATTTAGAAGAAGATAAAACGCAGCATTTACTTTCAGGTGTTGTGCACGGCATTGGTCATTATGGAAATTGTTTTGGCGTACCCACTGTTGGCGGTGAAATTTATTTTGATAAATGTTACCATACCAATCCGTTGGTGAATGCAATGAGTGTTGGTATTGTAAAAGCAGGTGAAACTGTTTCTGCTACTGCACTCGGAAAAGGAAACCCCGTAATGTTTGTGGGAAGTGCAACGGGTAAAGATGGAATTGGTGGTGCATCCTTTGCATCAGCAGATATAACCGCAGAAAGTACACAGGAGTTGCCAGCCGTACAAGTAGGCGACCCATTTCAGGAAAAAAAATTATTAGAGGCATGTTTGGAAGTAATACAAACTGGTGCAGTAGTTGGTATGCAGGATATGGGGGCAGCAGGAATTATTTGTTCTACCGCTGAGATGAGTGCAAAAGGTGAAGTAGGTATGCGGATTGATTTAGATAAAGTGCCAGCCCGCCAAAATAATATGAAAACATGGGAACTGTTGCTGAGTGAAAGCCAGGAAAGAATGTTACTCGTTGCAACAAAAGGAAGAGAAGAAGAGGTGACAAAAATTTTTACTAAATGGGATTTGCCTTGCTCTGTAATTGGTGAGGTAACTGATGATGGAGTATTGAATTTTTTTATGAATGGAGAACTGGAAGCATCATTACCTGCATACGAATTAGTATTAGGTGGCGGTGCACCACAATATGAAAGAGAATACAGTGAACCCAAATATTTTGCTGAAATACAAAAATTTAATCCGGATACTGTTGAAGTGACGGAAGATTTAAAAACTGTTGCTGAAGAATTAGTTAAACTTCCTTCTATTGCATCAAAGCGATGGATATATAATCAGTACGATAGCATGGTGGGTACAAACAATACTTCTACCAATGCGCCAACTGATGCGCCGCTGGTAATTGTAAAAGGGACAACCAAGGCTTTGGCTGTTACTACTGACTGCAATAGTCATTATGTTTTTGCTAACCCTTATGTGGGAACTATGATTGCAGTAAGTGAAGCAGCAAGAAATATTGTTTGCAGCGGGGGATTGCCGTTGGGTGTTACCAACTGCCTGAATTTCGGTAATCCTTATGATCCGGAAGTTTATTATCAATTTGTGCAAGCCATAAAAGGAATGGGAGAGGCTTGCCGAAAATTTGATACACCTGTTACCGGTGGCAATGTGAGTTTCTATAATCAGAATCCTGATGGCCCTGTATATCCAACACCAACAATTGGTATGGTAGGGTTGCTGGAAAACATTACTGATAAAATGACACTGGACTTTAAAGAAGAAGGGGATGTGATAGTATTAATCGGAAAGTCATCTGATGATATTAATTCATCTCAATACCTGAACAAGATTTGCGGAGTAGAATTTTCTCCAGCACCACATTTTGAGTTGGAAGAAGAATTTGCATTGCAACAAAAAGTGGCTGAGTTAATTAAAAACAATCTCATAGAATCTGCACATGATGTAAGCGAAGGCGGTTTGTTTGTTACGCTGCTTGAATCAGGATTTCATCGCAACCTTGGCTTTGATGTGGTAGCTGCGGATTATAATATCAGGAAAGATGCGCAATGGTTTGGCGAAAAACAAAGCAGAGTAGTGGTGACGATAAAGGCTGATAAATTTAGTGAATTGAAAGAAGCAATGGGCGACCATCCATTTGAAGAGCTTGGGATTGTTACAAATGGTTCTGTTGAAGTGGACGGAATGGAATGGGGAGAAATTAAGGAATGGAAAGAAAAATATGATACCTCTATTGAAAATTATTTATCAAAAGAGGAGGCTGGTTCGGCATTAAGTTCTATATAAATGGACAAAGAGAGCACAATATTACTCACAGGTGCTGCTGGTTTCATTGGCAGTTACTTGCTTGGTTATCTTAATAGGAAAGAGGTTGTCAATATCATCATCGTTGATGATTTTAGTGAAGAAGACAAATGGTTCAATTTTGATTCTAAACAATTTATTGTGAAAGTTGAACGGGAACAATTATTTGATTGGCTAGCCAAAAAAAATCCTACAATTGATTTCGTCTTTCATCTAGGTGCCAGAACGGATACAACTGAATTCGATTACTCCATTCATGAACGATTGAACCTGGAGTATTCAAAAAGTATCTGGAACTACTGCACGGAGAAAAATGTTCAGCTGGTGTATGCATCATCAGCAGCTACGTATGGCAGTGGTGAGTTTGGTTATAAAGATAGTCACGATATTTTAGATAAACTACAGCCGCTGAATCCATACGGTATTTCTAAAAATGAATTCGATAAATGGGCCTTGACTCAAGCGACCCAACCACCATTTTGGGCAGGACTAAAATTCTTCAACGTCTATGGTCCGAATGAATACCATAAAGCTAGAATGGCCAGTGTGATATTTCATTCCTTCAATCAGATAAAATCAACCGGGAAAGTAAAATTGTTTAAGTCTCATTGCCCCGATTTTAAAGACGGCCAGCAACTCCGGGATTTTATTTATGCAGAAGATGTGGCATCAGTTTGTTACTGGTTAATGGGAAATAAAATTACTTCGGGATTGTACAACCTCGGTACTGGCAAAGCAAGAACCTTCGAAGATTTGGTAAGGGCCACTTTTGCAGGCATGGGTAAAGAAACTGTTATTGAATATATAGATATGCCGGAAGACATCCGTGACAAGTACCAATACTTCACTGAAGCGGATATGGCTAAATTGCAGGATGCCGGTTATACAAAAATTTTTTATTCATTGGAAGATGGCGTGGATGATTATGTAAAGAACTACTTACTAAAGAAGGAGTACTATTGACATAAGACCGCAAAACAAAAAGGAGCAACTTTCGTTACTCCATTTCACTGAAATATTCACAACAAGAATGAAAAAGCCTTATTTCTTCGGCATCAACACTGCATCTATTACATAAGTAACACCGTTACTTGAAATAACATCAGCGATAGTAATATTAGCCATACCCCCTTTAGCATCATGAACCATCCACTTATTATCCTTGTAATGGATTGTCAGTTCCTCACCCTGTACAGTTTTTAATTTTTGGCCATCTTTCAAATCGGTAGATTTAAAAGCACCAGATACTACATGGTAAGTAAGAATGCCAGCCAGTGTAGCTTTGTTTTCTGTTTTCAGTAAATTATCTACTGTGCCGGCAGGTAATTTATTGAATGCTTCGTTCGTTGGTGCAAACACAGTGAAAGGTCCTGCACTTTTTAATGTTTCTACTAAACTGGCAGCTTTTACAGCAGCCACCAATGTAGTGTGGTCGGCTGAACCAGCAGCATTATCTACAATATCTTTTGAAGCCACCATATTGGCTCCGCCTACCATCACACCCGGCTCTTCAGGTTTTATTGGTTCCATTTTATCCATCTTGGCAGCAGTGTCTTCCATTTTGGTTTCTTTAGAACCTTTAGAATCATTATTGCATGCAATAAATGTGGTTGACGTAATTGCTGCTAACACAAACAGCGAAAAAAATTTCTTTTGCATAAAATATAATTTTTGATTTTAGTTGAATTGGCAACATATACGGGGAATAAATGTTCCCGGATTTCCCTGATTAATTTTTTTTATCGGCTTTTGTCAAATTTCAGGCACTTATAAGGCCGTTTCGATTCAACAAACTGCTGATGACCATCCTTCTTTATCTTTACTAAAAACAAATAAGGATGGCAAAGAAAATTGCAATAATCGGTGGGGGAAATCTTGGTGCTTCAATCGCAGATGGATTAATACAAAGTGAATTCAGCCGCCCGGTGGAGCTGACCATCACCCGCCGTAACCTTTCATCCCTGAGCCGCTTTGCAGAAAGAGGGTGTATGGTACACAGTGATAATAAAAAAGCAGTAAGAGATAGTGAAATAATTATTCTGGCGGTGAAGCCGTATAACTATGCTGATATTATGAAGGAACTGAAAGCGGTGTTTAATCCTAAGAAACATGTGGTGGTTTCTGTAATCACCGGTGCATGGATTGAGCAGTTGCAGGCAGCCATTGGTAAACCAGTACCTGTTATCAGGGCTATGCCAAACACGGCCATTGCCATACAACAAAGCATGACTTGCCTGGCATATTCCGGTGCTTCGCCTTCTCAGTTAAATTATATCCGGCAACTGTTTGACCAGTTGGGCAAAACAGTAATGATAGATGAAAAGCTGATGGATGCAGCTACTATTCTCGGTGCTTGCGGCACAGCCTATGCCATGCGATACATCCGTGCCAATATACAGGGTGGTATTGAAATTGGGTTTGACGCCACTACTGCATCTTTGATTGCTGCACAAACAGTAAAAGGTGCGGCAGAATTGCTATTACAAAAAAATACTCACCCCGAACAGGAGATTGACAAAGTAACCACACCGAAAGGATGTACGATTGCAGGGTTGAACGAAATGGAACACCAGGGATTTAGCTCTTCGCTGATAAGAGGTATTGTTGCGAGTTATAAGAAGATTGCGAAGGATTGATTTATTGTTTGTAAATCACCCCATCCTTCATCACAAATACAACTTTCCCAAAAACCTGCGGATCTTTTAACAGGTCGCCATCCACGGCAACAATATCAGCCAGCTTGCCAGCTTCGATACTGCCGAGTTTATTTTTTTCTCCCAATAAATCAGCAGCACTAATCGTCGCAGCTTTGATAGCTTCCATTACAGGCATACCGGCCTCTATCATGTAGCCAAACTCCATCCAGTTCTTTCCATGCTGATAAACTCCGGCATCTGTACCAAAAGCAATTTTTACACCTGTTTTATAAGCTTTAGCAAATGTGGCTTGTATTTGCGGACCGGTGGTCAATGCTTTGGGGGTAACAATATCAGAATAGTACCCGGGAATTTTTGCACTGTCTGCTGTTGCTTTTCCGGCGGTAATAGTTGGCACAAGGTAAGTGCCGTATTGCTTCATCAGTTGCATGCCTTCATCATCCATAAAAGTTCCATGTTCAATGGAATTTACACCGCCTCTGACAGCTCTTTTTATACCTTCTGCACCATGTGCATGTGCCGCCACTTTAAATCCATAATCTTTTGCGGCAGCAACAATTGCTTTTACTTCTTCTTCGGTAAACTGTGCATTGGCTCCATCTTTTGCCTGACTCAATACACCACCTGTCGCTGTTATTTTTATCAGGTCAGAGCCCTCTTTGTATCGTTGCCTTACAGCCTGGTAGGCATCTTCAACACCATTTATTACACCTTCTTTTGGTCCGGGGTCACCCATTAAATCTTTGCGGTAGCCGTTGGTTGGGTCGGCATGGCCGCCGGTGGTAGCAATTGATTTTCCGGCAGTATAAATTCTTGGCCCGATAACTAATCCTTTATTAATAGCATTGCGCAACGAAATATTTACACCACTTCCACCAAGGTCTCTCACAGTGGTAAAGCCAGCCATCAACGTAACATTGGCATATTTTAATGACTCAAAAGCAACATCGGTTGGGTTCAGAGTAAACCGATCGGCAAGATTTCCTTTTTTTGTCTCTCCTTCAAAATGTACATGCATGTCTATCCATCCGGGTGTGACGGTTTTTGTTTTTAAATCAATAGTCTTGTCTGTTGTGCCCGGTTTGGAAAAACCATTTTCTACGGCAATGATTTTATTTTTCTCTACCACAATGGTCATGCTCTTTTTTGGCTCGTTGGAAATGCCATCAATCAAAGTGCCACACCAGATATAAGTTTTTTGTGCATGAGAAACTGATAAGAAAACAAAGCTGATTGATGCAAACAGTATTTTTTTCATGTTATTGGGTTGAAATACTAAAATAGGCTAATCTCAGATTATTTGTAATTTAAACTATGAAATCAATCATAACAACCCTTGTAATTGCCGTCTGCTTTTTTATCACAGCCGGTTGCAGCAGCCAGCCCAAAGAATTTACAGACAAAAAACTGGTAATAGCCAGTAAGCAAACGGAGAAAATAAAGGAGCTGGATTTATCCATTACCAATAACGGCTGCGGAAGACAATGGGAATCAGGTGTTGAAAAACCTTATTGTGAGTTGATAATTAAACGGAAAGACTCCACCATTCATGCAGGTAGAGATTTTAAGACTGTTTATATCAGCAATATTGAAATTACTATTGACAGAATGAACCCCTCGGGCAGGGAAGAGGACAGTGTGCCGCCGGGTGGCTGCCGGGTGTGGGTACGAAAATTTGAAGGCCGTTAATTACTTCCGACTGTAAACCGCCCATCAGTAACAAATCTTGTTTTCCACGCATCATTATCGAAACTGTGGATATGAAATTTTATCCCGCCTTAGGCGAGACCGGAAAATTCTTTTAGCTTTGCATGACCTCCCGGAAATTCTCCCTTTCATTGCTTCCGCTGGTCAAAATAGGGTGGGCTTTTCATCAGAATATTTTTACTGTAATTGAATTAAACAAATAACCATTTTGTATGGCTAAATTTATTTTTGTAACCGGTGGTGTCACCTCTTCTTTAGGCAAGGGTATTGTTGCTGCTTCGCTTGCCAAATTGCTACAGGCAAGAGGATTGAGGGTAACTATTCAAAAGTTTGATCCTTATATCAACATTGACCCCGGCACCATGAATCCGTATGAACATGGCGAATGTTATGTTACAGAAGATGGAGCTGAAACAGATTTGGATTTGGGTCACTATGAAAGGTTCCTCAACATCTTTACATCACAGGCCAATAACGTAACCACCGGAAGAATTTACCAGACTGTTATTAATAAGGAAAGAGAGGGAGCATACCTGGGAAAGACGGTGCAGGTAGTTCCGCATATTACCGATGAGATTAAAAGAAGAATGCTGCAACTGGGACAGAATAACGAATTTGATATTGTAATTACTGAAATAGGAGGCACAGTGGGTGACATAGAAAGTTTACCGTTTGTAGAAGCCGTCCGCCAATTGCAATGGGAACTGCTGGAGGAAGATACTGTCGTTGTTCACCTGACATTGATTCCTTATTTAAAAGCAGCAAAAGAGTTAAAAACAAAACCTACGCAGCATAGTGTAAAAATGCTAAGCCAGGAAGGAGTGCACCCGGATATTCTTGTTTGCAGAACAGAAAGGCCATTAATGCCCGAACTACGCCGTAAGATTGCCCTATTCTGCAATGTAAAAGTAGAAGCTGTAATTGAGGCTCTCGATGCATCAACTATTTACGAAGTTCCGTTGCTGATGATGAGGGAAAAACTGGATATTATCTGCATGAAAAAATTAAACATTGTCAATAATAATGAACCTGAGCTGACAAAATGGAAAGAATTCCTGGATAAACTAAAATATCCCAAAAGCAAAGTGTCCATCGGCCTCATTGGTAAGTACCTTGAGTTGCAGGACGCCTATAAATCAATCCTTGAATCTTTTATACATGCCGGGGCAATGAATGAATGCCAGGTACAGATAATAAATATCCACAGTGAGTTTATTACTGAGGATAATGTGGCAGAAAAATTCGAAGGGCTTGATGGATTGCTCGTAGCTCCTGGCTTTGGCCACCGTGGGGTGGAAGGGAAAATAGTTGCTGTAAAATATGCCAGGGAAAATGGGTTGCCCTTTTTTGGTATTTGCCTCGGTATGCAAATGGCGGCTATTGAATATGCCAGAAATGTACTGGGATTAAAAGATGCTCATTCCACCGAAATGGATCCTGATACAAAAGAACCGGTGATAGACCTGATGGAAGAACAGAAAAAAGTAACTGCCAAAGGTGGTACTATGCGACTTGGCTCTTATCCATGTGAAATAAAGGAGGGGTCATTGGCTAAAACTATTTATGGAAAGACGCTAATCAATGAAAGACACCGCCATCGCTGGGAGTTTAATAATAAATACCTTGATCAGTTTGAAAAGGCGGGTATGAAAGCCAGTGGAAAAAATCCGGGAACAGATTTGGTCGAGATTATAGAGTTGCCTGGTCACCCATTCTTTATCGGCGTTCAATATCACCCCGAATTAAAAAGTACGGTAGAAAACCCCCAGCCTGTTTTCGTTCACTTTATAAAAGCAGCAAAAGCCTATTCTGAAAAGAAAACCGAGGTAAAAAATCCTCTTTTACAGAGTGAAATGATTTGATGGTCTGGGCCAGCAGTCGTTAGTCAGGAGGTAAAAACTGCTCATTACCGGCTATCCGCACCCGGCTCCCGACTGTTGCCACCGGGCTGTTGCCTCCCGGCCTCTTTCCCCTATCTTTGCCCACCCCAAAAAAAGTAAAGAATGAAGTTTGATCGTAATACCGTCGTCGGTTTTGTAGTTCTGGCGGCATTGTTTTTTGGCTATTTCTATTTTACCAATCAACAGCAGTCAGAATACCGTAAAAAGAAAGCAGCGGAGACTAAAGTACAGCAATTAAAAGAAGACTCCATTAAGCTGGTTAATAAACCTATTGAGGACTCGTTGAATAAGATCAAGGACTCAGTTGATAAAAAAGAAATAACCGGTATTTTCAGGGACACAGCAAAAACGACAGAACAATTTGTAACCCTGCAGAATGAACTGATAAAAGTTACTTTTACTACCAAAGGTGGGCAACCTAAAAAAGTAGAACTTAAGAATTTCAAAGGGCAGGATAGTAACCTGTTGCGTTTGGCAAGTTCTGATTTTGATAAAATAAGTTATTCAATTAATACTGGTAAAACAGCTAACGGTGGAAGTGCTCAAACCAGCGACTTGTTTTTCTCAAAAATTGATTCATCATCCAAAGATGGAAATAAAACAATCTCTTTTACATTACGGGCTGGCGACAGTAGCGGTGCTTACATCACACATGAATATACTTTGAAGCCGGCTGATTACATGATTGATTTCAATGTAAAAATGAATGGTGCTAATACTTTACTTACACAAGGAACGATGAACTTGTCGTGGCAGTATGCCGCAGCACAACAGGAATCTGATATTTCGTATGAGAAACAAAATACACAGGTAGGTTATGTAAAGGATGGCAGTTTTGATTATCATACCATCGGCCGCAAAAGCAGTAAGAATTTTGATGAATCCGTCAACTGGATTGGAGTAAGGCAGCGGTTCTTTTTTACGATTCTTGTTGCCAAAAATAACTTTACATCAGGCAGAATAGAATGGAATGACGGTCTTCCGGATAGTACTAAAACCGTTGTGCAATCTACTGCTAACATGAAACTACAGGTGCCTGCTGGCACACCTTCCGTAGTTCCATTCAGTATTTACTATGGCCCTTCTGATTATCATATCCTGAAAAAGTATGATAAAAAATTTGAGAAGCTGGTTAATCTTGGACAGGGTATTTATTCTTTTGTCCGCCCTATTAATAAGTTTGTGATACTCCCAATTTTTGATTTTCTGAAGAGTTTTGCAGGTGGCATGGGGCTGGCCATTGCATTACTAACTATTTTCATAAAACTGGTAACTTCTCCTTTGCTTTATAAGAGTTATTTGAGTGGGGCAAAAATGAAAGTGCTGCGACCTGAAATTGCGAAGTTAAAAGAGAAGCATGGCGACGACCGCCAGGCTATGAGTATGGATCAGATGAAGCTTTTTAGAGAAGCAGGCGTAAATCCTTTGGGGGGCTGTTTACCGGCACTATTGCAGATACCAATCTTCTTTGCCCTTTTCAGTCTTTTTAATGCCGACGTAGGACTAAGGGGGGCTGAATTTTTATGGTCACATGACTTGGCCGCATTCGACGCACCTATAAAGTTTGGCTTTCATATTCCATTGCTGGGAAGCCACCTGAGTCTGTTTAATATTGCTGCTGTAGTTACCAGTTTCCTTATATCTATCTACAGCATGAGTATGACACCAGACCAGAGTAATCCCGTGATGAAATACCTGCCATATATCTTCCCGGTATTTCTCTTATTCTTTTTTAATCGCCTTCCGTCGGCATTAACCTGGTATTACACGGTTTCCAATATTGTAACACTGGCTATCCAGTTCGTTATTCAGACCTACATTATAGACCACACTAAGATTTTGGCTAAAATAGATGCGAACCGGAAAAAGCCAAAGACCAAATCGAAGTGGCAGGAACGGATGGAACAGATGCAGGAGCAACAGAAGAAAATGAAAGATATGCAGCAAAAGAACAGACGCTGATTTTGTTAAAATATTCTTAAGAAGAACCGGGTTTAGCCTTTAGCTACCCGGTTTTTTCAGTTACGCAACTTATTGTCTAAATTGGCACGTCTTTTACATAGGATAAGCAGATTACAATCAAAAATGAAAAAAACGACACACATATTTATTATAATTATTGCTTTGATAGCTTCTGTGCAATTAATGGCACAAACGCCACGAAAGCTGACAGAGGCCACTATTTCTTACGATATTGTTATCAATACCAGCAATACAAAACCACAAGCAGCAGACTTATTAGATGGAGCCACCAGCGTTACTTATCTGAAAGGCAATTCCAGTCGTTCCGAAATGGTTAGTTCATTGGGCACACAGGCCACTATCATTGATGGTAAGACCGGCAATGTAGCCATATTAAAAGAATACGGCGAACAGCGGTATATGATTAAAATGACACCGGATAACTGGAAGCAATCAAATAAAAAATACGAAGGTGTTACATTTACTTATTACTCTGAAACAAAGAAAATTGCCGGTTACGATTGTCAGAAGGCGATTGGCAAACTGGCAGACAGCACCACTTTTACTGTTTATTTTACAAAAGACCTGGTACCGGTAAACAAAGATTTTCAATACCTGAATAAGAATCTTCCCGGACTGGCAATACAATATGAAGCTACAATGGGCAAGATGATGGTTACCTACACTGTTTCAAATATCAATTTTAACCCGGTGCCACAGGCAAAGTTGGATATACCAAAAGCAGGTTACAGGGTGATGACGTATGAAGAAAGTAAAGGTGGAGGAAATTAATTTCTGCGAAGCTGACGGTTGCCAAGTTCAATTTTAACTTTACTAAGCACCACCTTCTTTTTTAGTGGAACGATATAAGTAGTATTGCCTTTTTGATAAGTTACAGTATTATTCAGGCTGATATATTTTTTTTGAGTCTGTTGATTTATTACCTGTGTGCCACGATAAGTATAGCCAGACCTTAATGAAAAAGAACCTGGTTTTACTGTTCTGGAAGAAAGTAATGAATTTTTAGGTAAGTCAGATTTTTTTTTGCCATCACCCAATGTGGCAAAAGAAGCAGCAGCCGAAAGAGCTATTAGCAATATAACTGCCAATTTCCTGCTTATAATTTTCAATATCGTTGACGTAGAAAAACTCATTTCCTGCAAAAGTAAATACAAAAAACAATATAAAACAAACCGTTTATCCAGAACTTTAATGCTTCCTTAACGTAAAGAGATGGCAATTTGTTACATCTGGTTGCTTAATATAAGATGGTATTTTGCACATATGGGGAAAAAGCATCCCTTTCAACTGGATTTTTCAACTTAACTTGTTGTAAATAACACATTTCAGAGGGCAAAGGGATTTTGCTGTCTGATTCGGCTCTCTAACAGTTTTGCTCACCAAACACCGGTTAGATGAAAGAAAACAACCCCTATAGGGAAGATCGGGAACAATTTCGGGAACTGCTTAAACAATACGAAAACTTCAAAAATGGCCGTGGCCACTCCTTTATTGAAGAAGATGCTTTTGAAAAAATCATAGATTACTACCAGGAAAAAGAAGACCTGACTAAAGCCATGGAAGCTGCTGAAATAGCTAGTGAACAATTTCCCTACTCTTCCATGCTCCTTATTAAAAAAGCAGATATTGTAATAGCATACTGGTAGGCATCTATAGATTTTTCGTACAGTTTTAATCCCTGGTAAGCTGCGGCCAGGTTGAACCAGGCCAGCTCATTGTAAGGATATTCATCTATTATTTGCTGGTGAAGACGGATGCTTTCTTCATTACGGCCGGTAAAATCAGTCCAGAAACAAATTTTATACAAGGCCTCTTCATTATTCTGTTCATCTTCCAGAATCATTTTCAGACAATCAAATACCTTTTCAAAATCTTCGTAATCATCATACACATCTGCCAGTTCGAACAGCAACTCAATTTTTTCCTCCCCATCAAATAATGATAAAGCCTCTTCCAGCAATACAACAGCTTTTTCCTGCTGATCAAGGGCCAGGTAAGCATCTGTTTTTAAAATATAGAGATTAATGTCGCCACCATCAAGAATTGATGCCTGTTCCAGCATATCAAGTGCGTCCTGGTAGCGGCGGTTAGCTATTAAAATATCCGCTTTTTTAATAAGGAGCATGGAGGAGTAAGGAAACTGTTCACTGGCTATTTCAGCAGCTTCCATGGCCTTAGTCAGGTCTTCTTTTTCCTGATAATAATCTATGATTTTTTCAAAAGC
>JANNCC010000391.1:0-23112 GCA_031386125.1 Chitinophagaceae bacterium | reverse complement strand
TTTTTGATGACGGGTATGAAAACAAAAAAAGAGTGCAACTAAAAGAAGCTGCTACTCTTTAGAATCTAGCTCTAGGCTGATTTAGAACAAAGGTAAAAAAAATTAAGATTTTTTTAGGATAATAACACAGAATCTCGGCTCTGGAAAAAGCTAATACTAAAGAGAAACCTAAATAATAAAAATACGGAGAAGCTGAAAACCGACTAGAGTAGGCAATAATATTTCAAATAATAATCATGAAACCAACCAAATTTTTCGTAGCAATGGTAATCATCATTGCCTTATTTTCAACAACGGCTATTGTTAAAGCCCAAACTGCACCTGCCCCTTACGGTATGGTAAATTTTATAAAAACTATGCCAAACATGAATGAAAGTTTTCTGATAGACATGAAAACTTCAAAGAAACTTGCCAATGGAAGAGTTGCGAATAAGACCATCAATTCATGGCAACTATTTCGTACAGCAATGCCAACTGGTAGCAGTATTGATTATAATTATTTCACCCTGTCAGTATATCCAAGCGGTAAAGAAATGAAAGCAGAAGGTGCTAATGATGCTGTTATCAAAGGAATGAGTGCACAGGAAATCTCCTCTTTCTACACCTCCCTCAACAATACAAGGACAGCAGTTGCCACTGATATGCTAACTTATAAAATGGGTGTTGGAACTAAGATGCTGCCTGGCGAATACGTACAAATAAACAGTGTAAATGTAAAAACGGGAAGCGGTACAGCCTATATAAAATTATTGGAATCTTATAAGCCCGTGATGGAAGAGTGTATAAAAGCGGGTAAGCTAAAAGGATTTAATGTTTGGCAACGCACCTATGCGACTAATATCAATGGAGAAATTGATTACTTTGTTAGTTTTAGCTTTGCTACCTTAGACCAAGCATTGTCATGGGCAAGTGGAAAAACGAGTGCTACAGATGAGTACAAAAAAGTATATCCTAAGGATGAAATAGCCAATTTTACTACCAAGTTAAATGAGCTGAGAGATGTAATATCTCAAGGACTTTATGAATTAGTAGATGTTACTGATTAGAAAAAGTAAAATGTAGGCTTCGGATTAGGTATGCCTCTATTCGAAGCCTGTATTTTAAAAAACGGGTAAGCCTAAAACCGCAAAGAATAGGCATTTTTTTCAATTTAAACTCATTAAAAAATGAGAAAAGTAGGTATTATCGGTGGTGCAGGCTTTATTGGAAGCTTAAACAATCAAAATCCTTTAGGAAAACCGAAGGTGTTTTATTTTAACGATTTAACTATGACATTTAAACCAGCAAGTGTATCTCTGAACAGTTATTTGTTCTAGTGACCAATCGTAACCATGGCGGTCAGCCTGTTTCGACTTTTTGGACTTTAAATAAATAAATTAAATAAAACCAAATACAATGAAAAAAAACATAGCCATTTCCTTGTTGGTTGCTTTAGGTATATTTCTTAATGCATGTACAGACAGTAAAGAGAAAAAAGACGATGGGACTTCCAACGAAGGTTCCTCCAAAGAAACATTCTCAATCAGCAACCTGGTAACGGAGAATAAAAAGGTACCAGACAGTATTATTGCAAGGCTAAATGCACAGCATCACCAGTTTAAAGTGCTTGAACAACGTACAGTACCAGGTACTAATACATCGCCAGAAATGAAATACTTTTCTGACCATGTTGTGACTTTAGATAAGCTTCCGGTAATAAATCCAGGCCCGGGCGAATATGTGCATGTAATGGAAGGCCAGCATCATGGCTACAAAAATCTTACCATCGGAATTACTGAAACTTTTCCGGGCGGGGCACCACCGATGCATTCGCATGAAGGAGAAGAATCGCATGTATTGATGGAAGGAGATATTCTTTATGCATTAGGCGATACCATGTTTACCATCAAAGGTCCTTATATGGTTAATATACCGCGGGGTGTGCCGCATGCATTTAAAAATATTGGCAATAAAACAGTCAATATGGTAGTTATCTTCCCCACCAATATCTGGAAATACGATGTGCTTGATTATTTTCCCTTTGACAAGGACACAGCAAAATCAGTGTCCCGGTTTACCCAGTTTAAAAATAAACAACTTGCAATAAAACAATAAAATCAGAATTTAATGGCCGGCTTACTGTTTAATGTAAACCGGCTTTTTTACTGAATAATATTTTCCAGTTTACGGTCAATAAGTATGAACCGCCAACAGGCGGTACACAAAAAGATGGAAACATATATATCGCAGATTGGTGCGGTAAAGGCAGTTGAAGAATATAAAAAAATGAAAGCTGACACAGCTCATTATTACATTGACTGGATCTCAATGAATTTTATTGCTGAAAAATTATTAAACTTAAAAAGGTATGAAGAGGCTAAAGTAATAGCTGAAAGCAATGCTGCGGAGTTTCCGGACAACGATTTAATAATATTAACGATGGGCAATATTTACCTGGCACTAAACCGGAAAGAAGAGGCTATACTATTTTATAAAAAAACATTGCAATTATATCCCGACTACCAGGAAGCAAAAAACAGGCTGAAGCAATTAGAAGGTAAATAAATGCAGGCTATGCACAACAAAATTATTTGCAAAAGCAGGACCTGGCTTTCAATGAATTTTTTTTCTTCGTAAATACCCGAACGATACTCCTCAAAATAACACCGGCTTTTGCAGTCCTTCTTTTAAATACTGATTAATAAACTGCGGAAAAGCATAGTCAGACAATTTGCTTTTTGTGAGCCAGCACCAATTTTTTTCCTGCGTAGGTTTTTTCTTTACCTGTATTCTTATAAACTGCCCTGCTATCAACTGGTGAGAAAGTTGTTGTTTGTATAAAGGAGAAACGGCAATTATTTCATAGCTATCCTTTAGCAGCCATTTATTCTTTATGGCCTGCTGTATTATTTTTTTTACCGGCAGTTCGCTTACTGCTTCTATCATGGGAAATTCGTAGAGGTCCTGCCAGATATCTTTTGCGGTGCGTTGCAGTATGGCGGTTTCATCTTTATATTCTGGCAGGAGATAATAGAACCAACGCTTTTTTATCGTTATTTTTTTTTCTTTAACTGGTAACACTCCCACTTTGTTATTCAGACAGGCTACACAGGTTTTACTAAAAACACAGGTGGAGCAAAGTGGTGCGGCAGGTTTACAAACCACTGCTCCAAAATCCATAATGGCCTGGTTATAGATACCGGGGGTTTTTTTATCTAACAAATCATATGCTAACAGGGTAAAGATTTTTTTGCCTTCGGTTGAATCAATCGGCTTATCAATACCAAATATTCTTGCCAGCACCCGGAACACATTTCCATCCACCACCGCATGTGGCAGATTGAATGCAAAAGAAGAGATAGCAGCAGCCGTGTAAGGGCCAATGCCTTTCAATGCTTTTATTTCTTCATAGGTATCCGGGAATTTTCCTTTTAATTCTTTTGAAATGTACCGGGCGGTGACAAGCAGGTTTCTGCACCGGGTATAATAACCCAACCCTTCCCAAAGTTTGAACACTTTTGAATCCGGTGCCTTCGCCAGTTGGTGTACATCCGAAAATGTTTTGATGAAGTTGTTGTAATAACTCAACCCCTGCTCCACCCTTGTTTGCTGTAGAATGATTTCGCTGAGCCATATTTTATAGGGGTTTTTCTCCCCTTTCCAGGGCATTTGGCGATTGTTTTTTTCCCTGTTCCACTTTAATAAAAGGGAGACAAATGCTGACTTTAGTTGCTGCTGGCCTGTTTTCTTCATGAAAAAATACTACTGCAGAGTAGGTTTTAGCTGCTAAATATCCATCATTTTCGGCTGAGGGGTGCAAATCAGGTTGAAAAAAATTATGCCTATTTAGTTGACTATCATATTATTTTGTCATAAATTGGTGTTCGTAAAATCACTTAAACCCTGCAACCATGAGAAAAGCCGACCTGGTCAATCAGATTTCTGAAAAAACAGGCATACCCAAGGTAGATGTGCTTGTTACTCTTGAAACAATGTTCAAGGAAGTAAAAGACACCCTTGCTGCCGGCGAAAATATTTATATCCGTGGTTTTGGCAGTTTTATTACCAAGAAAAGAGCTGCAAAAATAGGCCGTAATATCAAGAAGAATATTGCAGTGCATATCCCTGAACATTATATCCCTGCTTTTAAACCTGCCAAAGAATTTGTGGCAGAAGTAAAAAAGCTAAAAGAGGTGAAAGCCGACGCAGGTCCTGGTGAAGATGCTTAATACATGATATCACTCCCATTCATCAATCTTTAGTTTGCTGAAGCCGCTGGCTTCATATTTAGCTGACTCGTCCCTTATAAAATTGGCTTCGAACCAGCGGAATGATTTTTCGTTTGTATCGCCAAGCAATAACACAGGTTGATGTTTACCCTCATCATTTTGCATGGAGCCAGCCAGTATGAATTTAACAGGCGACAACCACAAAGCCTCTTCTATGCTTGCCGAAGGGCCAAAAGATATAATACTCTTCCAGTTTTTTGTTTTAAAGTTGCAGAGGGTTACAGCCTGATCTACATCTCCGATAGCAATAATCTTCTTTCCCTTCTTTTCAAGCCTTATACCACTGCTGTACAAGTCAATAAACTGGCTGCTATCCGGTGAAAAACAAAGCGATGGCTTATAGAATATATAAAACTGACCTAACTCCGATAATTTTTCATATTCATTCTCTTGAAATCCACGTTTATCAACCTGGCGGAAGGAGTCAATATGAAAATTTTTAAAAGAATGTATCCATTTATTGAGTCCCTTCTCTAGTATGGGTTGTATAGCCGAAAGCGTAGTGTCTGTTTTACCTTCATTTACACGGATTTCGATTTGTTTAATTGCATTAGTATCTTTTGCTTGCAAATCAGTATTCTGATCAGCCGTATTATTTTTTCCGCCACAAGAAGCCAGGCAACAGAAAACTAAAAACAAGACAGGTAAGCTAAAGCATTGATACATGTCGCAGGGGTTTTTGTTGAAATAAATTCAAAATTGCCGGTTGAAAAAGAAAACTCAATTTAAGGAATTTCAGAAAAGGTTTTGGGGACTTTTATTGGTATTTGTCTTGATTGGCACTTGATAAAGTACAGAAAACCTCTTTTGCCAGTACCTTTGCAACCAACTTTATTATAATGAAAAAATCCCAGCTTATTACTATTGGTATTGGTCTGTTACTTACCGGAGGCATTTTTGTTTTTGGCAGAACTATTCCTAAAAAAAAGACGATAGCAATAACAGAGCATGGGCCTGATGATGGGCATAATCATGGGATCGTCGAATCCACTATCACCATTGATACCATCCTGAACCTGGCCAAAAAGCAACTGACCACTGAACAAGCGGTAAGAATAAATACATTAGAAAATTCAATCACAAGGGGTGATGTAAAAGACCAGCAATTGCATGTATATCACCAGTTAGCCCGGTTTTGGGCCGACTCTGCCCATGTTTTTGAACCCTATGCCTGGTACAATGGCGAAGCTGCCAGATTGGAAAATTCAGAAAAAAACCTCACCTTCGCCGCCCAACTGTTTTTGGACAACCTGCAAAACGACGATGTAGAGCAACGGAGAAAGTGGAAAGCATTGCAGGCCAAAGATTTGTTTGAGAGGTCTTTGAAGATTAACCCGGATAATGATTCAGCCAAAGTAGGTCTTGGTGCCTGTTACTTGTTTGGTGGTATTTCTGACATGCCTATGGAAGGGATATTGAAAATCAAGGAGGTGGTTGAAAAAGACAGTAGCAACTTATATGCACAAATGATGCTAGTAAGGGGGTCGCTGCTATCCGGGCAATATGATAAAGCTATCAGCCGTTTAGAAACAGTGAATCGGATAAAACCGGATTATATAGATGCCATACTGCTGCTAGCAGAAGTGTATGAGAGGATGAATGATAAAAAGAAGGCCGTAAGCTGGTATCAAAAATGCCTCCCCCTTGCAAAAGAAGCAGAACTAAAAAAGGCCATTGAAAAAAGGATAGCGGAGTTGAAAAAGTAAAAGAAGACTTTTGATAAATTGAGAATTGAAACCTATTATAAACAAGATTAAAAAATTATTTGAGTATGCCTTGTGGTAAAAAAAGGAAGCGTCATAAAATTGCGACGCACAAGCGTAAAAAAAGACTGAGAAAGAACCGTCATAAGAAGAGGAATAAATAGTCGGTAGTCAGGAGTCGGGAGCTATCATAACAACTGGGTTCCAACTCCTGGCTATTGACTCCTGACTCAAGATTTTTTTCACAGTCCACCGGTTGTCTGCCGTATTAGTTTGCACCCCCGCCAATTTTACTCGCAATAATACCTACAGGCTCAGCCCTGCATTCCTTACGGATTTTTGCAACTGGTGTTTTGCAGCATCAAGGTGATTCATTTTTAGCTGTAATGAACAAAGAACTTATTATTAATGCGGCTCCGCAGGGTGTAGAAATTGCACTACTGGAGGATAAGAAGCTGGTAGAACTGCATAGCGAAAAAAGCGATGCCCGTTTTGCCGTAGGCGACTTATATCTGGGTAAGGTTAAAAAACTGATTCCTGGTCTTAATGCCGCTTTTGTGGATGTTGGATTTGAGAAGGATGCTTTTCTTCACTATACCGACCTGAGTCCTTATGCCAAATCCCTGCTGAAGTTTACCAATATGTGTATGCAGGATAAGGGGGAAACGGGTCTTGATTTCGGCAAATTCACCATTGAACCCGAAATAGTAAAAACAGGCAAGATTAATGAGGTGTTGGGTGGAAAGCCGCATGTGCTGGTACAAATTCTGAAAGAACCTATTGCAGCAAAAGGACCAAGACTTAGTTGCGAATTATCGCTGCCGGGCCGTTTCGTAGTACTCACTCCTTTCAATGATATTGTTGCTGTCTCCAGAAAAATTCATTCTTCTGAAGAAAGAAAAAGATTACAGAAGATAGTAGAAGCCATTAAGTCTAAAAACTTTGGTGTCATCGTTCGCACTGCTGCCGAAGGAAAGAATACCGCTGAACTGCATGAAGATCTTTCTGCATTGATTGCTATGTGGGAGAGTATTCAGAAAAATCTGAAAGGTGCCGTGGCTCCCGCCAGGATACTGAGTGAACAAACAAAGACTACCAGTATGCTGCGTGACTTATTGAACGAAGACTTCAATAAGATTGTGGTAAATGACCGTGACATATTTACTGATACAAAAAATTATATTCAGCGAATTGCGCCTGAAAAAGCAGACATTGTTTCTTTCTATCAAAACGGTTCTCCCATCTTCGATTCATTCGGTATTACCAAGCAGGTAAAATCTTCGTTTGGCAAAACGGTGAATATGGATAGCGGCGCCTATCTCATTATTGAACACACCGAAGCTTTGCATGTAATAGATGTAAACAGCGGTTACAAAAGTGTAAGCAATAACCAGGAGCAAAACGCATTAGAAACAAACCTGGAAGCGGCTGAAGAAATTGCCCGCCAGTTAAGATTAAGAGATTTAGGTGGCATCATCGTGGTTGATTTCATTGATATGAAACTCCCGGACAATAAGCGGAGGCTGGTGGAAAGAATGGAAGAGTTTATGGGCCCTGACAGGGCTAAGCATGCTGTGCTTCCAATTTCTAAATTCGGCATCATGCAAATCACCCGTCAACGAATGAAGCCGGAAATGAATATCAATACACAGGAAGTTTGTCCAAGTTGCGATGGAACCGGCAAAATCACCTCCACTCTCTTACTGGAGGATGAAATAGAAAAGAATTTAAGCTACCTGATAACCCATAAGAATAGTAACCTGAAATTAGTGGTGCATCCCATTTTATATGCTTACCTGACCAAAGGCTGGTTCTGGAAATCCCAGATGGCAAAATGGAAAAAGAAATTTGGTCAGAAAACAAGATTGGAACAGAGCAGTAATCATCATCTGACTGAATACAGGTTTTTTGACCAGCATGATGAAGAGATAAAACTGTAATAAAAATCATAAAAAAAACCCTCCGGATAACCGGAGGGTTTTTTTATGATTTCTTGAAAAATTTACTGTTTTGGATTTACAACAGGTGCACTACCACCTGCAGGAGGGTTATAGGTAAGTTCATTCCCTGGAACATCCCAGTAATCAAGATAGTTGTATTCAAGAGTAGCGTTTGTACTGACAACACCTGTGTTTTTTAAAGCTACACAACCTGTACGGCCTCCACCCATTGCAATCGGATCAATTACTTTCCAACGACGGGCATCATAAAACGACAAGCCCCGAAAAGCACAAACAATACGACGTTCTCTGCGTAATTCTTCTTTGGCCTGGGCCAATGTAAGCCCTGTACCAGAAACGGCTACTAATCCGGCCCCTTGTAAAGAACGGATAGCATCAATAATAGCAAGTCCCTGATCGATCATACTTGTATTAATTAATGCTTCTGCTTTCATCAATAGATTTTCTTCATAGTTGCCGGCAAGATACATTTCATAAGCTCCTACACCGGTATTAGCATAAATTGCAACCCCTGGTAATCCACTTCCACCATCTCTTAATGCATAACGGGTAAAATGAGCATTTCCACGGTCTGCTTGTCCAAGGTAAGGGGTTCCAAGTGCTGTATTCTGAGTCTTACGAAGATCACCTGTCTTAAACTCCTGCACCCATCTTTCACTCAATTTATAAGTAGCGCCACCAGGAATATTAGATTGTGTTCTTCCCATAATTAACTGAGAAGAAGTAAACAAATCGCCCCGGGTATCAGTACGAACGGTAAAAACTTTGTCAGATAGTGTGATGCCAGCGTTTGTTAAGGAAATTACAGAATTCCAGTCTGCAGCTGTCATAGAGCTGGCGGTTTTATTCACCAGTAAATTTCTGGCTTTCATTGTACTTACATTCCGGGCTAACATAGTTGGAGTTTGTCCACCACCTAATCCAGCCTGGATAAATGAAGGAATTATTTTATTCCAGGTAGCCACAAATTCTGAAACACTGGGAGCTGCATTTGCTGCTAGAACAGCTTTATCAAAATTTGAATTTGCTTCTGTGATGATTGCCTCTTTGGTGACATAATTACCATTAGTTTCCTGATATGTATTATTTATAAGACCGGCATAATAAATAGACCCAATTCTGCTATAAGCAAATCCTTTCCACCAATATGCCCAGGCCTTAATGGCAGCTTTTTTAGAAGCAGCGTCACCAACAAAGCTAACCGCATCAGCTTTTGTCAATATCAAATTGCAGGAACTGATTAGGTTATACATATAAGCCCACTCATAATACAGGAAATTATTCCCTGCCGATTGATTGGTATTGGCCTGACGGATCAAGGCTATCTGTTTGTTTGGCGAATTAGGATTTAATACAACAGAAGCATCATCATGAATTACTCTTTCCGGACAGCCCATTTGGTTTAAAAATGCATTGGCTGCGTCGGCACCAATAACATCAGCCATTAGTTCATGAAATCCGGTAGCCCCACTCCAGAATGGTCCAAATACACCATCGGTATATTTTACTGTTTTAAAACCGTTTATATAGACGCCACCGGACGCATAACTTATAATTCCTGATTCAGAATTTAATGATTCGGGGGTTGGCAAATTTGGATTCTCGATAGCCAGATCCTTTTTACAACTGGCCATTAAAATTCCAGCTGCCAGAAATAGATATGTTATTTTGATATATTTCATTTTATAAAAATTTAATTGTTAGAAACCAAGATTAATTCCTATCTGGAAAGTTTTTACATTAGGAATAGTATTATGATCTACACCCCGGTCGAAGGCCGAGTTGACTGCACCCGAACTAACTTCAGGATCCATTCCTTTATAATCTGTAAAAGTTAAAAGATTACGGCCGGAAAGTACCAACTGTGCTTTACTAATGGCCTTTAATTTAATAAACTTTGCCAGATCTATTCCTAATGCCACATTACGAAGCCTCATGAAAGAAGCATCTTCCATAAAATAACTCTTGGTACCATTTGCCTGACGAACTGCATAAGCACCTCTGTAAAAAGCGGTCCAGGCTTCTGTTTGTCCATTAATAGTAAGAGGTTTTGCATAATCTTTATGAATACCATCTCTGTACATCCATTCTCTTGTCTGATTATACAAATTACTTTTATAAACCCAGTCAAGCTGGAAACCGAATGTTAGAAACCCTTTATAGTTTAGATCATTAATAAATGACATATTGAATTTCGGATTAGGGTCACCTAAAGAAAAACGAGCAGCTGTTGCAAATGGCTGTTTTGTTGTTTTATTAACTACATAACCATTACTTGCTACTTCAAAGTTAGGTTGATCTATTGCTGCAATAAAAGGTACACCCTTGCTATCAGCTTGCGTTACACTATTTAAAAACAAATAACCATATAGCTGTCCTATTTTTTCTCCAGCTCTGATTACATATTGGGAACTACCTGCAGCAGATCCAATGATTACTTCTGAATTGCCAAGCACTTTATCTATCACAGATTTTTGTTTACTGAAATTGGTGGTAAAATTCCAGGTAAGGTCTTTAGAATTATACATGGCCAGATTTAAAGACGCCTGAATACCATCTGAACTCAGATCAACAGCATTGGTAAGCTGCCGGCCTAATCCTATACTAGGGGCTACATCAACCCTCAGGTAAGCATCTTTTGATTCTCTTTTCCAATAACTGAAACTCAGATTGGCAGATTTTAACCAATTTCCTTTTAAAATTTTAAATGTCATATCAGTACCTAACTCCAATTCAGAAGCTATAGATAATTTCAGGTTGGCATTTTGTGAGGTTACATTTTCCGCTAGTGCACTTTGAGTTCCTAAAACTCTGGGAGATAAAACAGGAAACCTGTCATATGCACCTGGTTGCACACCTGCCTGTCCATAAGAACCACGAAGTCTCCATTCTTTTATTACATTATAAACGCTACTGTTTTTCCAAAAATCAAAGCTGCTTAGTCTTACATATACATCGCCCCTGTACATAGTAGCGGGTTTGGAGCCACTACCAAATGCAGATGAATAGTCACTTCTTAATCCTCCACCAATTCCGAAATAATCTTTGTATTCAAAACGCTGTGTAGCAAGAATTCCATAAGTAGCAAATTCCTCGTAACTATCCGTAGCTACTTTATAATTGGCCATATCTGATGTCCGGTATGGGCTAAAATCCGGTGCATCTGTTCCATAAGCAAAGTAGTTTGTAATTACTCTTTTCCTATAATCCCAGCCTGCATAAGTGGTAGAGCTGATCGGAAGTTTCATTCCAAAATCTTTTTGGAAGTCAAACTTAATCGTTGCGGTACCCAGAAAATTGTGGAATGTGTTTACAAACTCCTGTTGGTTAATTTCGCCTGACTCACTAGATACAGCGGGTACACCAAAAGATGTTCTGGGTGAATACCATTCTGCCCAATACTCCCAGTAGGCAGCACCTTCGCTATGACTTTGTTCAGCTATATCATATCTGCTTGTAAAAATGCTACGGTTCAGTCCGTATTTAGCATCAAGCTCTACAAATTTTGGGAATTTATAATTCAGGTTCACACTCTGTACTACATCAATTGTTTTGTCTTTTGCTTTTGCATTCTCAATGATATAATTAAAATTATATCCATTTACACCTACGGCATCTCCAAAATAAGGAGAATGGTATCCCAAGGCATCTTTCTGTTCATAGTTGGCAAATGGACGAGAATTATTAATAGCATAAAACATATTTCTGCCATCCGGATCAAGTTGTGTACTTCTGGTATACGCCAATTGGGTAATGGAACGAAACCTGAGTCCTTTAGCTAATTCCACACCAATATTCGCCGATAAATTGGTCCGGCGAAAATCCCCATTCCCTTTAAATACTGTTTCCTGGCTATTATTCGACATGTTAAAACTAAAATCAAATTTATCACTGGCGCCACTTATATTAAGTGAATTGTTATACGTAGTTGCTTTCTGAAAAAACATTTGATAATGATCATAAAATTGCAGGTTCTTATTGTATTCCTTATTCGCAATACTAGTTGGCGTAATAAGGTTAAAGACCGGATTAGTAAGGTAAGAACCTGTGACAGGATCCAGAGAAAGTGGAGTACCGTTACCTGCCACTACATCACCATTTCCATTTACGTTAAATGAATGAAATCTTGATTTTTGTACTTTTCCAATATTCAGGAGTTCGCTGGAACCTATACTCGATGAAACATTAATACTGATTTTTCCTTGCTTCCCTTTTTTAGAAAAAAGCTGAATGACACCATTAGCACCCTGTGCACCATATATAGTAGAGGCGGCAGGACCCTGCACCACTTCTATTCTGTCCACATTACTAAGATCCAGGCTTTCCAAACTTGTAGCCCTCACCTCTACTCCATCTAATAAGATTAGGGGGGATGTTCCCGTAATAACGCCATTAATTCCTCGTAGTAATATATTTGTTGGAGAACCAGGGCTCCCGTTGATACTTGAAATCTGGGCTCCTGGTATTTTACCGACCAATGCACTTCCTACATCTGCTGTTGGCGTGGAGGGAAGCTTTTCGGCTGTAATAGTTTCAACTGCAAAAGATAATCGGTTTTTGCTAGTGGCTGCTCCTGTACCGGTAACCACCACTTCACTTAAAGCCTTTGTATCTACTACCATTGTTATCCCAATATTAGTTTGAGTACCAATATTGATTTCTTTTTCTTCAAACCCTACTGCAGATATAACGAGGGTTGCATTTAATGGAGCATTAATTTTAAATGTTCCGTCGGAAGCAGCACTGGTTCCGATACGGCTATTTTTAATCCGTACTGAAGCCCCATTTGCAGGCGCCCCATTTGCGTCTGTAACCTTTCCGGTTACTTCTCTTGTTTGTGCCATTAAGAACTGAGTGGCCAGGAGTAATCCACCCAGTAAAAGCAGTTTTAGTTTTCTCATTTTGTGTTTTTTGGTAAATAGAAAGAAAAATAAATATATGTTAACCTTCTCTTAACAAAACAATAAGGCCATACAAAATGCTGCATGACCTTATAAATTGATGAGAATCAACTAACGAATGTTAGCTGTTTAGTTTCTGTCCCTGCTTCCCAGGTATATCATAATATATTGAATGAGGGTAACCACGGCTGCCAACGCAGCTACTAAATAGGTAGTGGCAGCCCATTTCAAGGCATCTTTGGCTTTTGGGTATTCTTCGTTGTTTGTAATATTGGTTCTGTCTAACCAGGCAAGAGCCCTTTTGCTGGCATCAAACTCTACCGGTAAAGTTATAAGGGTAAAGAGAACGGTAACACTCATTACTATAATACCAATTAGCAAAACAGTTGGGTTTTTGGTGGTCGCCAACACAATCATACCTGCCAGTAACACCCAGTTTACCAGCATAGAACTCATCTGAACGGCTGGCACCAACTTGCTCCTGAGCATAAGAGGTCTATATTGAGTAGCATGCTGTACGGCATGACCACACTCATGGGCTGCCACAGCCGCTGCTGAAATGCTGCTCCCTTCATACACTTCCGGGCTCAGATTTACTGTTCTGTTGGCTGGATTATAATGGTCAGAAAGAAAGCCCTGAACCGAGGTCACTTTAACATCATAAATGCCATTTTCTTTGAGCATTTTTTCTGCTATTTCCTTGCCCGACATGCCATTAGCAAGGGGTATTTTGCTGTATTTGGTAAACTTACTTTTCAGTATCGCTGAGACCAGAAAACTGATACCCAAAAACACCAGAGAAACGATAAAAATTTCATTTGACATCATCTTATTAAAACGTTTATTTGAGTGTATTATAACAAATTTGCTACCATTTAGGCAAAAGGGTTTTTTTCAGCCTTTTTGTCATAATAAAATTTAATCCAGCGGTAATATAGAGGCAAAAAAAGAGATGTGGCTTTAATTCAAAAATTATATAATTAATTGTATATCATCATATTATATTGACATTCTTCTAAACCAGATAGCCCTTTTTTCCTTCATCTCCCCTGTCGAAAGTTATGCACAGCGGCAAAAATTTATTTTGAAATGTGGGGCATAATTGTAATTTAGCAATAGAATTTAATGGGTTAGTAAGTAAAAGGGTCAGTCGAAAGATTGACCCTTTTTACTTTTGCAGAATTGAGTATAAAAGCAATTATTTTTTATCTCCTTCTTTTAATTTTTTATTGCATTTTTTTGTTCAAATGCATTCATCTTCATCAATTATTGTTCAAACATTTTAATCCGGATAGTTATCGGAACAATGCAATCATTTAATTTTAATAAATGAGTAAAGTAAAGACCTCTTTTTTTTGTCAGAACTGCGGATATGAAAGTGTGAAATGGGTAGGTCAATGTCCATCATGCAGTCAATGGAATACATTCGTTGAAGAACTGACACAAAAAGATAATTCCAAAAACAATAACGGCTGGAAAGATTACAACGATGAAAAAAGAACCAGCAAAACAATTTCGTTGAGTGAAATTAAAAGCAGCGAAGAAATAAGGTTGCCAACATCTGATACTGAATTAAACAGGGTGTTAGGTGGTGGGATTGTTCCCGGAAGTTTAGTGCTGGTTGCCGGTGAGCCGGGTATTGGTAAATCAACTTTGTTTTTGCAAAATGGATTGTGGTTAAAAGATGTTTCTGTTTTGTATGTAAGTGGTGAAGAAAGCGAACAGCAGATAAAAATGAGAGCAGACCGGCTTGGATTAAAAAATGAGAATTTTTATTTACTTACCGAGACATCCACACAAACAATTTTTCAGGAAATAAAAAAACTAAAACCACAATTAGTTATTGTTGACTCGATACAAACACTACATACTTCGTTTATTGATTCATCTCCGGGCAGTGTATCGCAAATAAGAGAATGTGCAGCCGAATTTCAACGCTTTGCCAAGGAAACAAACACCCCGGTTTTCCTTATTGGACACATAACAAAAGACGGAAGTATTGCAGGGCCAAAGATCCTGGAACACATGGTGGACACGGTTTTGCAGTTCGAAGGCGACCGGCATTATGCCTATAGAATTCTGAGAACATTAAAGAATCGTTTTGGCAGTACGGCCGAATTAGGCATTTATGAAATGACGGATCAAGGCATGAGAGGTGTACTGAATCCAAGTGAAATATTAATCACACAAAAAGAAGATCAGTTAAGTGGTATCGCTATTGCGGCAACCATTGAAGGTATGCGGCCATTGCTCATTGAAGTACAGGCATTGGTCACACAATCTGTTTATGGCACACCACAACGGACCGTCAGCGGTTTTGATTTGCGTCGTTTGCAATTATTATTAGCTGTATTGGAAAAAAGAGGCGGCTTTCATTTTGGAATGAAGGATGTTTTCTTAAACATAGCTGGCGGCATAAAAGTAGAAGACCCTTCCATTGACCTTGCTGTTCTTTGTGCTTTGCTTTCGTCATATGAAGATGTACCCCTGCCGCAACATATTTGTTTTGCCGGTGAAGTTGGTTTAAGCGGCGAAATAAGAGCCGTCAATCGTATTGATCAAAGAATTGCTGAAGCAGAAAAACTGGGATTTGAAAAAATCATTGTTTCAAAATACAACCAGAAAGGATTAAGCAAACAAAAATTCAACATTGAAATAGTGCTGATGGGAAGAGTGGAAGAAGTTTACAAGTATTTGTTTTAGAAAGCCCCTAAATTCCCCAAGAGGGGATTTTTAGACTCCGATAATTTGTAGTTTTTGTTTATGATTCGATTAAAAGAAATAAAAGATTCTGTACTTCACTTACTGTTTCCTCATGTGTGTACTGGATGTGGCAGTGATATATTGAATGAAGAAACTGTTTTGTGTATGCGTTGTATTGATGCCATGCCGGAAACAAATTTTGAACTTCATACTGACAACCCGGTTGAAAAGACCTTTTGGGGACGTTTGCCGCTGGTTGGGGCCACTGCCCAATTCTATTTTACCAAAGAATCGCTGATGCAGCACCTGATGCACCAGTTTAAGTATAAGGGCAACAGAGACCTGGGTCTACAATTAGGCCGGATAATGGGGGAACAAATTCTGAAATCCGACCGTTTCGCCGTAGATGCCCTGATTCCCCTGCCGCTTTTTCCTGCCAAACAAAAAAGAAGGGGCTATAATCAGGCCACCGTTTTATGTGAGGGGATGGCAGAAGCCATGAATATCCCTGTTTTGGACAAAGCCATCATTCGTCCACAGCATACAGAAACACAAACAAAAAAAGGAAGGATAGAAAGGTGGAGGAATATGGAAGGAAAATTTATTCTTTCAAATCCCGATGCCATCAGAAATAAACATTTGCTGCTGGTAGATGACGTTGTGACTACCGGGGCCACTTTTGAAGCTTGCGGTAATGAATTATTAAAGGCTGAAAATGTGCGGCTGAGTTTGGCGAGTCTTTGCGTTGCGTCCAGATAACAGCTAAGAGAATAAAAAAGTTTGCTTCGACTTTGCCTCGCAAGGAGGAAAAGGTTTATTTCAAGTTTCTATGTTCCTTATTAAAGTTGTTGAAATTTTGAATACGGGTTGTGTATTATTTCTAATTGAGCTGAACTATTTCAAGACTCCTTTTTCTCTCCTTTTCTCCTTTGACTACTTAGCCCATTGTATTTTTCATCCTTTCAACTCTTAGCTTTACTTTTGATATCAATGAAGACCCTCGGAATACTCACCATTTCCTTGCTGACAATTCTTATTTCCTGCCGGAAAGATTCTTTCATTACTTCTGCTGATGCAAGGATTACTATTACAACCGACACCTTAAAGTATGATACTGTCTTTGTAACAACTGGTTCTACTTACAGAACTTTCAAAATCATTAATGAGAATAATCAAAAGCTCCGCCTTTCTTCTTTAAAATTAATGGGGGGTGCTGGTTCTGTCTATAAAATGAATGTGGACGGCATACCCGGAACTCAATTCACCAATCTTGAAATAGAACCTAACGATAGTCTTTATGTTTTTGCACAGGTGAATGTTAATCCCAGTGCAGCCAATCTTCCTTTTATATTACGGGACAGCATTGAAATAAATTTCAACGGGAATAAACGATTAGTACAGTTAGAAGCATGGGGACAGAATGCCCATTTCTACCGGGACAAAGTGGTGACAGCAAACGAAACCTGGAATAATGATTTGCCTTACGTAATTCTTGGTTCGCTTTTGATTAACACCAACCAAACCCTTACGATTAATAAGGGCTGCCGCATTTATATTCATGCAGATGCGCCGATTATCGTAAACGGAACTTTACTGGTAAATGGATTAAAAGATACAGCAGACAGGGTTTATTTCCGTGGCGATAGGTTGGATGAACCCTACAAAGATTATCCTGCAAGCTGGCCGGGAATTTTCTTCCAGGCAAGTTCAAAAGACAATGTGTTTACTTATGCAGTGATAAAAAATGCCTACCAGGCAATTGGTCTGCAAGACCCATCACCTAACGCAAATCCGAAAATCGTTTTGAATGAATGTGTGATTGATAATGCGTATGATGCCGGTATAATTTCTCTCAACTCCAGTATAAGGGCAAAAAACTGTTTGATAAGTAATTGTGGTAAAAATTTATTACTTGCCAAAGGCGGCGATTACCAATTCACTCATTGCACAGTGGTTACTTATGCCAACCGTTTTATTGAACACCGTGACCCGGTATTATTTTTGAGTAATTATATTGTGGTGAATAATACCCCGGTTGCGGCGAACCTGAATGCTGTTTTCCGCAATTGTATTTTCTGGGGAGAGAATGGATTGGTAGATAACGAAGTCGTCGTTGCAAAATCAGGTACTGCCACTTTCAATGTAAACTTTGATTACAATCTATGGAAAGTGCAAACTACCCCGGCGAATATTACCAGCAACCAGATAATCAATAATCAACTGCCGCAGTTTGACAGTATCAGTACATTTAATAATTATTACGATTTCAGGTTAAAATCTTCCTCGCCTGCTATTAATAAAGGAGTAAATGCCGGTGTTACAACCGATTTAGACGGGAAACCCAGACCTGTTGGCCTGCCAGACCTAGGCTGTTTTGAAAAACAATGATAAAAATTACTGCTAAATTAATTTATAAGAACAGGCAACATAATCGCTTTAACTTTGTTCTAGTAAAACATAAAAAATAGTATGAAAACATTATTCTTCGCTATGATCTTAGCAATAACCTTAACTGGAGGTTCTATTTATGATTTCAAAACCCCCGGGCTTGATGGTAATGACATTGATTTTTCTAACTACAAGGGTAAAAAGATAATGATTGTAAATACAGCATCGGCCTGTGGGCTTACCCCCCAATATGAAGGACTAGAACAGCTATATAAAAAGTATAAAGACAAATTAGTCATCATTGGTTTTCCGGCTAATAATTTTAACGGGCAGGAACCATTAGATAATAGCGGCATCAAAGAATTTTGCAAACAAAATTATGGTGTGACTTTTCCGATGGCGGAAAAAATTTCAGTAAAAGGAGATGATGTACACCCACTCTTTAAATATTTAAAAGAACAAGCCGTTGCTAAAGGCTTTGCGGATCCGGTTACTTGGAATTTTGGAAAATTTCTAGTGAATGAGAATGGCGAATTAGTAGCTACTTTTACTCCAAGGACTACGCCAATGAGTGAGGAAATATTGAAGTGGCTGAATTAAAAGAGCTAAAGAAATTATTTGATTGAAATAGTTTGGTGAAAAGCGATTCAGTAATTCTGAATCGCTTTTTTATTTGCAGAAAGTTTACTTTCGTTGTCCATGCAATTCTCCGACATCATAAGTCAGGCAGCAGTAAAACAACAATTGGCAGAACTGGTACAACACAACCGGTTAAGCCATGCTTTATTGCTTCTGGGAAAAGAAGGAAGTGGTTCTTTATCACTTGCTTTGGCATTTGCACAATACATTGTTTGCGAAAAGGTGAACAGTCGGCAGTCAGCAGTCAGCAGTCGGCAGTCGGGGCCGTCTTTATTTGGAGACCCTGAACCCGAAACCCCAAACCCGAAACCTGTAACACTTACTGATAGCTGCGGAGTTTGTTCAGCTTGTTTAAAAGCACAGCAACTTGTTCATCCGGATATTCATTTTTCCTATCCGACTGTAACAAAGAAGCCGGGAGAAAAGCCAGTGGCAACAGATTTCATTTCGGAATGGAGAGAGTTTATAAAATTGAGTCCGTATGGGAATTTGTTTGACTGGATAGAACAGATAAAAGAAAAAGAAAACAGCCAGGGAAAAATAACAGCAGAAGAATGTAATGACATTATCCGCAAGTTGAGTTTGAAAAGTTTTGAAAGTGAATACAAGATTTTAATTATGTGGATGCCGGAAATGCTGGGGGCAGAAGGCAACAAATTATTAAAACTGATTGAAGAGCCGCCGCCGAATACGTTGTTCATGCTGGTAACAGAAAATGAAGCACAGGTGTTGCAGACTATTGTCAGCCGTTGCCAGTTGATAAAAATACCGGCATTAGAAACTAAGGAAATTGAAGAAGCCCTCATCAGCCGTAATAAAACAGAGCCGGCGATTGCCCGACAAGTAGCCAGTGTAAGTGAAGGCAATTATCATGAAGCGTTGCAACTCGTACAACATGCCGAAGAAGATTGGCAAGCCCTTTTGCGGGAGTGGCTGAATGCTATTTTAAAAACCGGGCCGGTGGCACAAACCAAGTGGGTGGAAGAAATAAGCCGCCTTGGTCGGGAAAAACAAAAGCAATTTCTCCGGTATTTTAATCACCTTCTGGAACAGGCTGTGCACTACCGGATAATGGGTGAAAAGCTGAATATTGGCGAAAAAGAAAGGGATTTTGCTGAAAGATTGAATAAAATAGCAGGAATTGAACAGCAGCAGGCCATTATTGAGGAATTAGACAAAGCCAGTTATTATATAGAACGCAATGCCCATGGCAAAATGCTGTTTCATGCCCTGACCATTAAGCTATACCATATTATTCAGGATAAGATTGTATTTTTGGTGGGGTGAGGAAGGTGAGTGGTGAATGGGAACCTGAAAGATTTAGTGTTTTTTAATTTTGGTTGATTTTACGATGTCGTCTATTTCAGTTTATATTATACATTTCAGATCTTCGCAGTTGGCTGTTTCACAGCTCAGTAGCGAACAAAATCCTGAATTGTGTACTTCGACAAGTTCAGTATAGACTTGCAACGGAAGCTCAATAGAATTACTACAGCCGGGTTCATCATCTTTCCTTAAATTATTATTTACTAATTAATTATTCATTGAATAATGAGTTGTACAAGTTGCAGTACCGCTAGTAACGGTAAACCGGGTGGATGTAAGAGCAATGGCGGGTGCAGTACCGGCGGATGTAACCGCATGAACACCCATGACTGGCTGCGCAATCTGCCGATGAGTGATGTGGCCAGTGCCTGTAAGGTGATGGAAGTGAGCTTTAGCCAGGGAACCCGGAAAGATTTTTATCGCAACCCGAATTTGCAGCTTTTTGAAAAAGGAGATTTGATAGCCGTGGAAGGCATCAGTGGTTTTGATGTGGGCGAAGTATCACTTACGGGTGAGATAGTGCGGTTACAGATGAAGAAACGCAATGTGAAGGAAGATAATCCAGAAATGAAAAAAGTATTGCGGACGGCTACCGACCGTGATATTGAAATATGGAAACAAAACAAAGCAAGGGAACCAGAAGCGGTGATTCGCAGCAGGGCGATAGCAAGGCAATTGAAACTGGATATGAAAATAAGCCAGGTAGAAATGCAGGCCGATGGAAGGAAAGCAACTTTCTTTTATATAGCTGATGGCCGGGTGGATTTCAGAGAGCTGATTAAAGTATATGCTTCGGAGTTTAAAGTAAAGGTGGAGATGCGCCAGATTGGCGCAAGGCAAGAAGCTGGAAAAGTGGGTGGCATTGGCAGTTGCGGCCGGGAACTTTGTTGTAGTACCTGGTTGACTGATTTTTCGTCTGTTAATACAACCGCAGCCCGTTACCAAAACCTTTCTATTAATCAAACAAAACTAAGCGGACAATGTGGCCGTTTAAAATGTTGTTTGAATTATGAATTGGATACTTATTTAGATGCACTACAGCATTTTCCTGAAAACTGTGATGTAATACAAGTAGCGAAGGGTAATGCCTTCTTAGTTAAAAAAGATATTTTTAAAAACCTGATGTGGTACACATTGCCTGATAGCAATAAGCAGTATCCATTAAGTATTGAAAGGGTTAGTAAAATAAAACTGCTGAACCAGCAAGGCATACGGCCTGATGAGCTGGAACCGGTGGAAGTAGTATCATCTAAAGCAGTGGAGAAAGAACCGGAGTTTGTGGAACTGGTTGGGCAGATAAGTTTGAAAAGTTTGGATAAAGCGGCTGAACAAAAAAGAAGGCAGCACCAGCAAGGTAACCAGCAGAGAGGGCAACGACCACAACAAAGAGGACAGGGAAGTAATCAACAAAGTGGCGGGCAGCAAAATCAGCAACGCCGCAGCCAAGGTGACGGACAACAAGGTGGACATCAACAACGGCCACAAAGAAATCAGCAAGGTGGTGGCAACCAGCAGCGACCCAATAATCCTAACAGGAATCAACAAAGACCTAACAACCCTAATAGAAATCAACAGCGGCCGGATAATCCTAATCAAGGTCAGGGCGGTGATAAGCAGGGTTAATTATTTCCAGAACTCGTATTTGTAAGTATCCGTAATGATAGTGGTTACTCCTTCTTCGGAGGAAACAGTAACTCTTTTCAATAATATCCCTTTAGCATCGTAAGTATAAGTTCTTGTCCACGGATATGAGCCGCCGCTTATTTCTTTGATACGTTGCCCCTTTGTATTATAAGTATATACAAAATCAGCAATGTCGCCTTCGGTAGTGCCCGGTTTTGGTTTTATGCTGATAAGTTTCCCCGTCGCATCATACAAATAGAATTCTTCAACATTTTCTAACGATATTGTTTTGGTCAGGCGACCATCTTTATCATACCATTTGTACTCAACAGCGTTGAAACTGGTATGAGTTATTTTAGCGGCGCTACTTCCATCTGCATTATAGGTAAAAACAGTTGACGAAGCTATATCAGTACCGGGACCGGGCATAAAGTAATCAATAATTTTTACCAGCTTTCCTGCTTCATTATACTGACTAGTATATTTTGTGAACTGCTCACCATCAATATAACGGCGGTTTCATTCCCGTTTTTATCGTAACGGGTATCATATTTTTCTGCCGTTTTGGAATCACTGGAAGCAGAGTTCATTAATATTTTATTGATTTTAGGTTGCTTTATTTCCTGTGGGTTGTGCTGGGCCAGCACAGTGATTGAAAGGAAGAGGCAGATGAATGGCGAAAAAGGTTTCATGGCGAAAGTTTATTCGGTAAAGTAAATTTCTGTACTTCTAATATACCCAACCTTATTGAACGTTTTTTTATACCTGATGAATGGCGGGTTTTTTGAGTGGAGCTGAAATCAATTCATAATAGCAGTGTTTAAAGCATCCTGCGTCTTTCCCTTTAATTCCCAGCCGTGGCAGTGGCTAAATAATTCAGAGCAGTAAAATACTTTAACGAGTATCATAAAATTCGTATGTAAACAAGGTCTTACCCATATATTCCTCTCCAGTATCTTCAATCTTATATTTTTTTATCTCCTCTACAAGACCTTTTTCATTATTCTTATAGACAAAATAACCACGACCTGGCCCATTACCAAAACTAACCTTGACAATGTAGCCAAGACTATCATACTCAACGTTAACGGTTTGCGTTTTTACGCCTTGTTTTACTTGAATAAGTTTATGTAATCTTCCAATTGAATTTAACTCGTATAGTAAGGTATCACTATTGCGAAGAATTGTCAGAAGACAATCATGCTGCGGATTATATCTATCAAAGCGTACAGTACCCTCACCCAATTCTATTATTTTTATTGAATAAGAACTATCCTTCTCATATTTATAAAGAGATTGCCCAACTGTGTGTCCATCCTGATCTATTTTCAATAACTGCTTTATACGGTTATTTTTAAATTTAGTTTTAAATATGAAGGCTAATTTATTTTCAATAAACTGAACCGAATCATAACCCTTAATCGAATAACATTTTTTTATTTCCTTCTTTTTTTCGCCGGAGTCCTTAAAATCAATACTTATTTCTTCATTTTTTTTAACAGGGACTTCCCAGCCTTCTGGAAAAATTATTCTTGAAAACCGAATAAAAAGTATAACAAGTATTGATTTTAATGACTCCGGCGAAAAAAAGAAGGAAATA
>JANNCC010000378.1:0-11907 GCA_031386125.1 Chitinophagaceae bacterium | reverse complement strand
CAGTGCCTGCCGCTACCCCTCTAGCATAATCACCAGTAGTATTTATTGCCCCAAAAGCAAGGTTACCATCTGACCAACCAGTAACTGCCCATGCATTAGAATTTAATCTTCCTGCTGTCACAGTATTAGGCTCAAAACCTGCTCCTGCAAAAGCAGTACTTGGGTTAGACCCCACAGAAGTCGGAGTTGTATTGCTAAAGTCAATTGCAAAAGATGGAGAACCATTTGTAACACTTACTTGTGCACAAATGCTACCTGATACAAAAAGCATTAATAGAAAAACGTAAACCTTCCGCATAGTTCCCATTTTAGAATCTAAAAAATAAATAGCCCGGTCATCAGGATACAGGAATAGGTAC
This sequence comes from Chitinophagaceae bacterium, assembly GCA_031386125.1. Classification (GTDB taxonomy): domain Bacteria; phylum Bacteroidota; class Bacteroidia; order Chitinophagales; family Chitinophagaceae; genus JJ008. The sequence continues at coordinate 11,548 of JANNCC010000378.1, read as the reverse complement.
TTTCGGAGGGTTGCGGAAGGAGTAAACTACGATAAATCGTAAAGCGAATCTATGGCATTATTAAATCAGGAGGAAACTGTGAATCAACTTTTTATCCTCATTTTCTCATTGACTGCCCCGGTCATGCCGGGTCATCTTTTACCACGGAAAAGCAATTGATAGTGACAATAATTGTTCCGAAAAGATTAACGGGTGTGCATTTCTTTTTTACCAACGGCCTGTCAACCGTACAGCAACCATATAGCTACCCTATAAAAACCTGTATGCAACGCCGTAGAGAGTATATCAATGTGGGCCCTTATGGGTAATTCAGCTTTGCCGCCAGGCCTTATTTTTATTTTTTTATAGTTAGCGTCTTACTGCCTGCTCTTCTCCTCCGGCACTTTCATATCCGGAAACAGGGCAATGCATGATGTGTGTAGTGTTTTTTGCCACGATGGTCAAATATCAATACTTACTTCACCTTTCACAATGTCAATGCAAAACTTATGCTCTCTTAAAAAATTGAGTGCAATTACTCCGTCATAGTCAGAGGTAATCCCGTGAGCTAAAAAATCATAAACCTGCACTTCAAAACCGGTCTTTATAATTCCCAAACATTCCAAATGCTCAATGTCAAAAGTTTCAACAACAATAATTCCGTTGGAGGTTTCTATTTCTTTTTCACCTTTGCTATTTTTCAATTCGTAGCCAGAAAAATATAAAACATTACTGTCAATTGTGGTATGTGTCGCTGCCGTGTCAAGAGCAAGCCGAAATTTGAATTTCCTTTCAATAGTAGCGTTAACGATGATAACGTCTTCGTCTGTCGGAAGGTCGAAGGGGAAAATTTTCATACTCTTTTCAGGATTCCGACTTTGCGATGTTGTTTCAAATCGCCTGCAAATGCAATCGTAACAGTTGAATAGTCAGCAGTCTTGTCTCTTCCGATATAGCAAACTTCTTTTTTGTCTTTGCTGTGGTACAAAACAATACCACCCAAAACTGATGTGTTTTTCATTTTTGGGTCGCCTAAAAGTACCCATTCGTCAGGGTATAGCTTTTTGAGTTCGTCAAAAGCAATATATGAGCTGTCCATTGTCGCTTTATTTAGGCTGTAAATTTACAAAAATTTTTTGAGGTTTTGCAGGGTCGTCCATATTTGCAGGGTGTCATGTTGCAGCGGATAGAGCAACCAACCCCTGATTGTCAGCATTGATAATAAAATTCAAAAAATCTATCCAAAGAAAGCTTCCTGATAATTATTCCGGTAATTATCACCTTACCCTTTCTTCTCCTCCGGCACTTTCATATCCGGAAACAGGGCCGATACCAGCATTAGCACAGAAGCCAGCAACATCAGCCAGATACCTATTTTCCGTACCGGGCATTCGCCACCAGAGCAGGCCGCTAAAACGAAGATGTTCTTTAACGCCCAGCCCACATTCAGCCCGGTAAATAATAAATTCATCCGCTTGGCCCATACCCGTGGCACAAAAGTGCAGATCACAAAAAAAGCCGTCAGCAAAAAATGGAAATAACCGGGCTTGCCAAAATTAGTACCGGAGGCATCTACCCCACTCACCGTAATATTTTTTGATTCAATAAACACCCAGGGAGTAAAACAGGAGATGATTAATAACACCGCTGCCGCCAAACCAATCCATTTCATGTACCGCATAAAGAGAGAGTTGAAAATTGGGCTGCAAGATAAATGAAAACACTACAGTTCTCCTCACCCCGACCCTCTCCATCCCATGGAGAGGGTCGGGGTGAGGCAATCGTTATTTCCTACAACTTCACTCCCACCGTAAAACTCAGCACCCTGTGTTTATTTTTATCATCGGCTCTGCTATTGCTGCCGCTTTGTAATTTGGCTAAGCCCAGGCCATAGTTAACAGACAACACAATGTTTTTGGTTTCAATACCGGCAAGACCGTTCAATCCGTAGTCGAACCGTTTCATAATACCATAACCGGCACCCTCTTCATAGTCCAGGGTAGCAGGATCATCGTTAGAAAATTCAATTGCTTTTTCGCTGTGGAAGGAAGTACCGAAAATCTTTCCATCCGCTATATTTTTTCCTGAAATGCCAATGGCAAGGTAGGGCCCGGCACCGGCAAAAAACTTAATGGGGCCAGTCGGAGTTTTCAATACAAAATTGGCCGGTATTTCCACATAGTAAGGATTGCTGGTGGCCCTGTAATAAGTGGGGTCAGTCGCCGCACCCGATTCTGTTTTAGAACCTTTGCCGGTAAATAAAATTCCGGGCTGAAAAGACAAGAAAGGAGCAACTTTTACATTTGCCAGTATTCCCACCTGGAAACTGGTAAGCATTTTTGCCTCATCTATATCACCGTCATTGGTAATACTGACATTTGCCAGATTTACACCGGCTTTTAAAATTTGCGACTCTGCTGCTAAAGCGCTGAATAACAAGGTAGAAAGAGCAATAATTTTTATTTTCATATATGTACAGTTTGATTCAACCCTGTTTGGCAAAAGTCTTGCCAAAAATTTAGTACAGGTAATCAAACTGTCAGAAAAAAATTTGTACTACGAACCTCCATACACTTTTATCACCGGCTCCCGCAGCACCGCCCCTTTATCACTGCAATGAAAATAAATAACATCAGCAATAGCGTCGGGTGTCACCCATTTGCTAAAGTCAGCGGTGGGCATAGCCGCCCGGTTTTGCGGCGTATCTATAGTAGAAGGAACCACTACACTGGTTACCACATTGGTTCCCTTCGCTTCTTCATTCATCAGTTCGGCCAGCCGGAAAATAAGCGACTTGCCTAATCCATAAGCCACCATCCCCTTACTATTTTTCATATCAGCTCCCGGGCGGGAGCCAATTAAAAAAATGCGGCCACTACCCTGCTTCATCATCTGTGCAAACACCGGCCTTGCTACATTATAAGCGGTTTCAAAATTCAGCTTGTATTGTTGGGAGATGTCAGAAGTTTTGGTGTTAAGAATATTTCCCATCGCAAATCCGCCCACGGTAAGCACTGCCACATCAATGCTGTTATGTTTGGCTACCATCATATCAATAAACTGTGCGGCCGGTTCCTCCTGCATCAGATCCACCACGGCTGTTTCAAAATGTTTGCCATGGCTGTCAATGGCAACAGCATCGTTGGGGATTAATGTGCCGGTAACAAAATAATTTTCTGTCAGCAATTTTTTTACAATGGCTTGTCCCAGGTTGCCGGAGGTACCGGTTACTATAGCTGTCTTCATGAATAAGTTCAGATAATAGATGAAGATTGAAAGTACGAAATTAAAAGGCCGGTCTCGTTTTAAACGAGACCGGCCCTTTTAACTAACCCGATAACTAATTATATAAAATCAAACAATACAATTCCATCCATACACATCTTCTTCCATCCCGGTTCTTATCCTGTCTAATTTCATTTTTATTTTATTCAATACATTCTCCGCACCGTATTCCGGTAAATGATAATCAATACCGTTGATATGTATAGTTTGAATCGGCGCCACCACCGCTGCGGTGCCTGCACCAAATGCTTCTGTAATAGTTTTGTAGCGAAAAGCCTTCTCCAGTTCTTCCACTGATATGGGCCGTTCTTCTGTTTTATAACCGAGGTCGTTTGCCAGCGTCAATAAAGAATCTCTTGTTACCCCATCCAGTATAGAATCTGATAACGGCGGCGTTACCAATGTATCATTGATGACAAACATCGCATTCATCATCCCTGATTCTTCAATGAATTTATTTTCTCTTCCGTCTGTCCACAGCACCTGGTCGTAGCCCTGCTCCCTTGCCAGTTTAGTGGGGTAATAAGCACCGCCATAATTACCGCCACATTTGGCTGCACCTGTTCCTCCTCTTACTGCCCGCACATAATTAGTTTCCACTTTTACTTTTATTGGCGTTGCATACAACTCTGGCACCGGCCCGGTGAAAATGATAAAGCGATACTGATCCGAAATCTTTACGCCAAACTTTGCTTCACTGGCATACACAAACGGCCGCAGGTATAAAGCAGCACCCGGCTGGCCCGGCACCCATGCCCTGTCCAGTTCCACCAGTTTCATTAACCCATCAATAAATACTTCTTTGGATGGTGCCGCCATGCACATTCTGTCTAATGATTTTACAAACCGGTCATAGTGTCGCTCTATGCGGAAGATGTTTATTCTTCCATCCTGCATACGAAATGCTTTCATGCCTTCAAATACGGTTTGCCCGTAGTGCAGGGCTAAGGTGGCCGGGTTCAATGAAAGATTAGCGAACGGTACAATCATCGGCGATTGCCATTCGCTATCGGCATAATCGCAGACCAGCATGTGGTCAGCAACATATTTTCCAAATTCAAGTGCAGTAAAATCCACTTCATTCAACTTTGAATGATTCGCTTTTCGTACGGTAATGTCTGTGAGCAGTTCCATATTGTTGGGTTTAGTTTGTTTCTTCCTGTAATTTTTTTTCATACTTATTAGCCAGGTAAATAGCATGATCAATAGTAATAACCATTTTCACATTGGCTCTTTTATATACATCGTTCTCAACTTCCACATGCTGAAATCCAATCTTCTCGTATAATTTAACTGCACCGGCATTCAACTTGTTGGAATATAAAATCACCCGGGAAGCACCAAGCTCTTTCGCCTTTCTGAAACTGGCATAACTGATGGTCTCAGCAATTCCTTTTCTGCGAAAGTTTGTATCTACCGCCATCTTGGTAAATTCATACGTTTCATCATCAAATTTTCTCAGCCCAACTGTTCCGGCAGGTACTCCATTATATAATGCCATCAGGATAGCACCACCCGGTTCCAGTATTGCCTTGCCGGGATTGGTCAGCACCCACTCATCCACCGGCTCCATTTCAAACAGTTCTTCTATCCACTCCCGGTTAAACTTTTCGAAATAGGGTTGATGCTCCGGCTGGTAAGCAACAATTGTAATTCCACTCATCATTTTTCAGTCTTAATTATTTCTGAAAACAAAAATTGTTCTTTTATTTGTAAATAAACAGATTCAGTTTCTGTATTTTTGACTATATCAGATTGTTCAACGTATGAGAAAAGACAGCTTTACAACCGAAGACCATTTGTATATGCAGGTGGCAGAGGGGTTAGAAAAAATGATTGGGGAAGATGTATTAAAGATTGGGGACAAACTTCCTTCTGTCCGTGTGCTGAGTGATGAATACGGCATCAGCATGGGTACCGCTTTCCAGGCTTATTATCACCTGGAAGGAAAAGGGTTGATAGAATCAAGACCCAAGTCGGGCTACTATGTACGTTTCAATCAGAACCGTTTCCGGGAATTACCAAAAGTGGTTCAACCCGACTCCTTATCACAGGAGGTAAGTGTGAAAGAAATGATTGCTTCTATTTATGCTGACATCGCTTCACATAATGATAAGGTGATCAACTTCGCATTGGCCGCACCTGATGCGTCGTTATTACCCACTGCTAAAATTAATAAGTCAGTGATGCAGGCACTGCGTAACAGTAAGGATTCCTGCATCGGCTATGAACATACACAGGGTAATGTGGAATTAAGAAAACAAATTGCCAAACTATCTTTCAACTGGGGTGGCAAAGTAAAACCGGATGAAGTGGTGGTAACCGGTGGCTGTTTAGAGGCAATGACTTTATGTATTAAAGCTGTTACACAACCGGGAGACACGGTGGCGGTAGAATCGCCTAACTACTTCGGCATTTTTCAATCGTTGGAAAGTATGGGATTGAAAGTGGTGGAAATATCTTCTTCACCCGTTACCGGTCTTGATCTGGACTCTTTTGAAAAGGCCATTAAAAAATTTACTATCAAAGCCTGTGTGGTAATTCCCAACTTTAATAATCCGCTGGGTGGCTGTATGCCTGATGAAAATAAAAAGAAATTAGTGGAGCTGGTAACAAAGCATAACATCCCATTGATTGAGGATGATATTTATGGTGAATTATATTTTGGAAAAAACCGCCCCCGCACCTGCAAGTATTACGATACAAAAGGAATAGTAATGCACTGTTCTTCCCTTAGCAAATCATTATCACCCGGTTATCGCATCGGCTGGGTGATGCCGGGAAAGTTTTTGGAGCAGGTAAAACAGATAAAACGGATTCACAACATCAGCTCCCCCACCCTTACACAGGCCGCTATTGCGCATTACCTGCAGCATGGCCGTTATGAGTATCATTTAAAAAATATGCGAAAAGCTTTGCATATACAATGTCTTCGCTACTTACAGGCAATCATCAATTATTTCCCTGAAGACACAAAAGTGTCCAGTCCGCATGGCGGCTTTATCCTCTGGATAGAATTGAACAAAAAAGTAAACACCTTCAAGCTCCGGATAGAAGCGATGAAACATCATATCTCCATCGTACCGGGAAAAATATTTTCTGCCAGTACCAATTATAATAACTGCATCCGCATCAGTTTTGCCCGTCCCTGGGATGATGATACTGACTATGGATTGATGATGCTGGGAAAGATGATTAAAAAAATGCTTTAAGGATTTGCTTTCTTTTTCTTACTTCTAAAATAAAAGTAAACCGGAATGCCCAATGCCACGATTACAATTCCCAGCAGGGAATTTACCACAGGCTGCCGGTCATTCACATAATTGGTAATATCATTATACACCGTGATGACAAGGAATATTGCAGTAAAGCCGATAAAGAGTAACGTCACAAAAGGATGCATCCAGATTTTATACGGTCTTTCTGCCTGCGGCATTTTTTTGCGCAGCATAAAAATGCCAACGGCACCCATGCCATAAACTATCCAGGAAATAAACACCATCATATCAGCCAGTATATCAAATGATCCCGAAACGATAAGCACAGAAATCCAGGTTGCATGCAGCCACAATGCGTTGCCGGGAGTTTGAAAACGTTTATGTTCTTTACCGGCCCAGGGCAAAAACACTTTATCTTTTCCCATAGCATAAGTTACCCTTGTAGTAGCCATGATATTGCCATTAATAGCTCCCAATGTGCAAATAACAATCATAGCAGCTACAATAGCCTGTCCCGAACTCCCAAATACTATTCCCATGGCATCTGAAGCTACAAGTGATGATGAAGCAACTTTTTCTACAGGTAAAATATACAAATAGGCCTGGTTGACTAAAATGTAAACGATGATACAGGCAATCACACCGGTAAACAAACTTTTGGGAATATTGCGTTGCGGCTGTTTTATTTCCCCGGCTATATAAGTTATATTAACCCAGCCATCATAAGCAAAGAAAGCCCCTGTCAGTGCTGCGATAATACCACTCAATAATGCCCCGCCCTGTTTTGGGTTTTCTGCATGGAAAAAATTTTGAACTGACCCATTCCCGAAAAAGAGAATACCAAATACCAATGCTGCTATCACTCCTATTTTAACAATGGTAGAAATTAACTGAAAGGAACTTCCTGCTTTTACACTGCGGTAATTTAACCATGTTAATCCTGCCACTAATGCTATCGCCAGGGATTTTACACCAAAGTTTTCCAGCGGATGCAGGTCACCTATAAAAGGTAAATACCACACAACAGATTGCTCTGTCGCTGCATCAAACCGTGGAAGATGCAGGAAATAATCTGCATACTGTGCACACACAAATCCAATAGCGGCAATACCAGCGGTGTTCATCACGGAGAAAGCTGCCCATCCATAGAGATAGGCAACAAAATCTCCAAACATTTTCCGGAAGTAAACATAAATGCCTCCTGTCTCCGGCATCATCGCTCCCAGTTCCGCATATATCAATGCACCGAATAAGGAGAACATTCCGGCAATTACCCACACCACAGTTAACCAGATGGGAGAACCTAACTGCCCGGCCATACTGGCTGGTTTCATAAACACACCGGAGCCGATGATGCTTCCAACAATGATGGCAGTAGCAGACCAGAAACCAATCTTTTTTGCGAGGGAGCTGGTGGACATAATTGAGAAAGGAAGATAATGAAAAAGAAACTATGTCATGCAAAGACGCAAGACGCCAATAAAAAATCCCGCCTCTTACAGAAACGGGAACTACATTTATCTTGTTCCTTGTATTTCGTATGCCTTTACTTATACATCTCTTCTTTCAATCCCTTCACCCTTTCATCAACCAGGTATTCATCAAAGGTCATCAGCCTGTCTATAATACCTTTCGGTGTTAATTCGATAATACGGTTAGCCACTGTCTGCATAAACGTATGGTCATGGCTGGTTAACAAAACGATGCCTTTATAATCTGTACATTGTTCATTGAAGCTTTGAATACTTTCCAGGTCAAGGTGGTTAGTAGGCTGGTCAAGCAAAATCACATTGGGACTTTGCAGCATCATCTTGCTCAGCATACAACGGACTTTTTCTCCACCACTCAATACATTGGTCATCTTCATCACATCATCACCACTGAATAACATCTTTCCGAGAAACCCTCTCAAAAAAGGTTCATCTACATCCTTCACATGGTCAGGCACATATTGACGCAGCCAATCCATCAGGTTATCCTTGCCGTTAAAAAAATGATTATTCTCCTGTGGCAGATAGGCATGTGTAACGGTGGTGCCCCATTCGTATGCACCACTATCAGCCATTGTTTCTGCTGTAACGATATTGAAGAAAGTAGTAACTGCTAACGGGTCACGGCTTAGCAAGGCAATCTTATCTCCTTTGTTAACAGTAAACGTTACATCTTTAAATAATACACGGCCATCAACCGACTTGGTCAGCTTCTCTATATTTAAAATCTGGTTACCCACTTCACGAAGTGGTTGAAAGATGATACCGGGATATTTTCGGTAACTCGGTTCTATTTCTTCAATCGACAATTTTTCCAATGCTTTCTTTCTCGATGTGGCTTGCTTACTTTTTGAAGCATTGGCACTGAAACGGGCAATAAAGTCAATCAATGCCTGCCGCTTCTCTTCGGTTTTTTTATTCTTATCATTTACCTGGCGGGCCATCAGTTGTGATGATTCGTACCAGAAGGTGTAGTTACCTGTAAATATTTTTACTTTCTGCCTGTCCACATCTGCCACATGGGTACACACGGCATCTAAGAAGTGACGGTCATGGCTTACTACCAGCACAATATTTTCATAGTCAGCTAAAAAATTTTCTAACCAACCAATCGTTTCAATATCCAGACCGTTGGTAGGTTCATCCAATAATAAAATATCTGGGTTACCAAAGATGGCTTGTGCCAACAACACCCTTACTTTTAAATTAGAAGGAATATCTTTCATCAGCGACTGGTGATATTCTTCTGTTACCCCCAACTCACTCAGTAAAGTAGCAGCATCGCTATCGGCAGTATAGCCACCCATTTCTCCAAATTCACCTTCCAGCTCACCAGCCCTCATTCCATCTTCTTCTGTAAAATCAGCTAAGGCATAAATGGTTTCTCTCTCTTTGGCAATAGCCCACAGTTTAGTATGACCCATCATCACCGTATTCAACACCGTTTCTCCATCAAACTCAAACTGGTTTTGTTTTAGAATGGCCATTCTTTCTCCGGGAGTTATTTCCACTGTTCCTTTGTTAGGTTCTATCTCACCACTCAGTATTTTCAGAAATGTACTTTTGCCGGCACCATTTGCACCAATTACACCATAACAATTCCCTTTCAGAAAATTAAGGTTCACTTCTTCAAACAATACCCGTTTACCGTAGGCCAGTTTCAGGTCTTTTACGCTGATCATTTAATGCTGATTTTAAGGCGGCGAAGGTACGTTAAAACAGTGTCTTATGAGGCCTTGCTGAAGAAATTTAACCCCACTGCGCTGTACTTTGTGTTTACCAGTATAAAAGCCTGTTGCTCAAAAGACATACAGCAAATCCGATATAAAAAATAGCAATGGCAAAGAGAGGATAAAAAAACTCCCGTCACTTAATTGTAACGGGAGTTGATATTTTAATAATTAAAAAGTTTATTTCACATGCACTTTACCTGTGGCTAATTTCTTGCCATTTGCATCACCAACTACCACATAGTAGATTCCGGTATTATCTGTCCGCAGATCAATACCAAGCAAAGTATAAGCACCAGCAATGTCGAACTGACGATAATACACTATGCTGCCTTTGGAATCAGATATGGCAATCGTTCTCTTGGTACTGGCACCTCCATCGTTGTAATAGGCAACCGTAAACCTTCCATCGTTCGGGCTTGGGAAGATGAATAGTTTAGGACTTGGCGTAGCTATAATCGGAACAAGAGAAGATTGATTAGAACAAACCAAACCTCCCGCAAATGATTCCTGAATCGTTACACGGTAATCTCCCACCTGCTCCACATTCACCGCTCTTGTATTTCCTGTATTGCTAACTCCGGTTCCGTTCAGAAACCAACTTGTTGTTAATGTTCCGCCGGTAGATGCACTTGGAGTTGCAGTCAATGTGGTTGTTTGGCCAGGTAACAAACCGGTCAATGGTGATGCACTTAAGGTTACCGAAGGCAATTGCCGAACCGTAAGAAGAACAGTATTGGTTGGTATAGGTGTCGGACAGGTCGCATTGGACAAATTGCAACGATAGAGGTATCCATTCATACTGGTAACAGCACCTGTTATGCTAAGAGTCCCGGTTGTTGCATTGGAATAAACACCGCCATTAACAACAGTATTAAAACCACTTCCTGTATTTACTTCCCATTGATAGATAATACCTGTACCACTGCCTGTTGCTGTAAAGCTGGTATTGCCAGCGGAACATAGTTGTGTGTTGGTTGGCTGGGTGCTGATAGTTATCGGACTGATCACTGTTAATAATGCTGCTGTTGTGGTGACGGCCGGAGGGCAAACTCCGCTAATAATACATCTGTAACGGTTATTGTTCATTCCAGCTGTTATGGGTGTTAATACATAACTGGCAGAAGTAGCTCCGCCAATATTAGTATAATTGGCTCCTCCGTCTGTACTTACCTGCCATTGATAGGTAATATTAGTACCTGTTGCTGCCACACTGAATGTGTTACCGCTACCAGCACATATGGTAATGCCTTGCGGCTGGGTGGTAGCAGCCGGAGCTGTTTGCACTGTAAGAATAGCTGCATTAGATGTAGCCGGTACAGCACAACCCGCAGATGTCAATACACAGCGATAGCGATAATTATTCATGGCTGCAGTAACAGCAGTCAGACTAAGCGTTGCATTTGTAGCGCCGGCAATATTGTTGAAATTTACACCCCCATCCGTACTTAGCTCCCATTGATAGGTAACCCCGCCACTTCCTCCTACTGTAAAGCTGGTATTTGCAGCTTCACAAACAGTAGAATTATTAGGCTGTGCAGTAACGGTTGGACCATTAGAAACAGTGAGGATTGCTCCATTGGAAGTAACAGAAGGAGGACATGCACTTATTATACATCTGTACCGGTAATTGTTCATGCCTATTGTTACGCCATTCACAGTATAGCTGGAAGAAGTTGCTCCGCCAATATTATTATAGTTTGCGCCCCCATCTGTACTTAATTGCCATTGATAAGAAACGTTTAGCCCGGTTGCTGTTACACTGAATGTGGCATTATTGCCCGTACAGACACTTGCATTTTGTGGCTGTGCGGAAATTACAGGCTTACCGTCAACAAAGGTGATT
>JANNCC010000370.1:0-1994 GCA_031386125.1 Chitinophagaceae bacterium | reverse complement strand
TTTCCTTTGGCAGCAGCTCCATAAGCAGCCACTTTTTTTCCCTGCGACTGTGCCTCGAGAAGAAAAGAAAGGAAGTCGTTCTTTACTTTATCGGCTTTTTGTTGAAACCCGGTATACTTGCCTATTTTTTTCAATCCTGCTTCTGTTTCTTTTTCTAAAAGAGCCTTTACAGATGCAAGTGTTGGTTTTGTTTCATCAGATGTATGACAGGCAAAAATTCTTAATGACCCTCCATGGGTAGGAATCTCTTCCACATCAAAAATTCGTAAACCATGACTGGAGAAAATTCGGTTTACTGATACTAGTGACAGGTAAGAAAAATGTTCATGATAAATCGTATCGAATTGAGATTTATCCATCAGTTGAAGCAAATGTGGAAACTCCATCGTAATAACCCCATTTGGTTTCAGCAGGATCGGCATTCCGCCTACAAAATCATTAATATCAGGCACGTGAGCCAATACATTATTACCCAACAGAACATCTGCTTTTCTTCCTTTTTCTGCCAGTTGGGTAGCTAAACGTACTCCAAAGAAATCTACTATAGTTGCAATTCCTTTAGAAACCGCCACTGCTGCCGTATTTGCTGTTGGCTCTATCCCAAGAACATTGATCCCTTTCTCTAAGAAATACTGCAAAAGATATCCGTCATTAGAAGCTATCTCGAAGGCAGCAGCATCTTTTGTAAGATTGAATCTATTTATCATCATCTCCACATATGCGGCTGAATGTTTTAACCAACTGGTGGAATAAGAAGAGAAGTACACGTATTCGCTATTGAAAATAGCATCAGACTTTTTGTATTCATCAATCTGTACAAGAAAACATTCATGGCATACCTGTACTTTCAAAGGATAAAAAACTTCCGGCTCATTCAATTGCGCAGAAGTCAGAAACGAATTAGAAGGTGGTGAACTTACCAGATCAATGAACTCATTTGCAAGTTCAGTATTACAAAAACGACATTTCATATAGCAAGATTAATGCCCCGAAAATCTTCTGTAATCAGGGGATGACTCATATCACGTTCGGAAATTACTGATACAGGCAGTGGCCATTGTATATTCAAAGAAGGATCTGCATAATAAAGGCCTGCCTCGTAACCCGGCTGGTATTTTTCACTATGGCAATATACCAACCCGGTGTCTTCTTTGATTGTTTGAAAACCATGCGCAAACCCTTCAGGAATCAGAAGCATTTTACCGTTATCCGCTGAAAGCTCAACAGCCTGCCAATGCAGATAAGTAGGAGAGCCATAACGCAGATCAACGATTACGTCATATACAGCACCAGACACACATCTTACCAACTTGGTTTCAGCAAAAGGGAGCTGCTGATAGTGCATTCCTCTGATGCTGCCTTTCGTAATTGTGTAAGTGTGGTTATGCTGCAGCCATTCTTTGGAAAATCCTATCTGTGCAAATTCATCTTTGCTATAGGTTCTGGAAAACCATCCTCTTTCATCGCATTTACGGTCTACAGAAATGACCCAGGCTCCGGCTAATCCAACAGGTTCAAAATTCATCAGCGGTTAATGTACTGGGTTATCTGCTCTTTTATAAGGGAACGCTTATCGGCGAACTTTTCTGCTTGTTTATACCAGATGATGGCCCATGCAATGGCTTCACTGGCTTTTAATTTTGGGCGCCATTGCAAAAGAGAAATCGTTTTACTGATATCCAGTTTCAGAACTCCTGCTTCATGCGGCTCTCCTGCTTTTCCGGCAAATTGGGCACTTCCCTTACCCCATTCCTTTATAGCAATATTTACCAATTCCTGAACGGGAAGTACATCCCATTCATAAGGGCCTAAATTAAAACTGTTTTGCTCTTTTGTGTGTGCCGGTTTAATAAGACCCAGTTCCAGATAACCTAACAATGGCTCTAAAACATGTTGCCATGGTCTGATGGCATGTGGGTTACGAACGGGCACAGGAATCCCTGCCTGCAGAGACCTTACGATATCCGGAATAATGCGGTCCTTTGACCAATCAC
>JANNCC010000353.1:0-4919 GCA_031386125.1 Chitinophagaceae bacterium | reverse complement strand
ACCGCCCATTAGTAAGTGGGGCATCAAAGCACATTCGGCTCCATTGGGTTTTGAATATTTTACCGGCTTCGCAGACAGCTTGCTCAATAACTCCTTCATTACTGCATTGCATGGCAGCACCAGTGTGTGGCGGCAGCGGGGAAATGCAGTGGTGCAGATGCTGCCCAATGGTACTTACCGGGAAATTGTAACAGGTTTCCTACAAGGCACTACGGAAGATAAACGGTTTGGTCGTCCTTGTGATGTGATGCAGTGGGGTGATAAATCGTTTTTCATTTCTGATGATAAGAATGGAGTGATATATTATGTGTGGAAGGAGAAGTAATACAATTTAAACACAGAGACACAGATGGCACGGAGGTACACGGAGTATTCTCTGTGTTTCACCCTGAACACTGTGACTCCGTGTTTCAAAACAAACCAAGTTTGCTATAATTTCCTTTCTTTTGCTTTATAAAATTTTACAGATGAAACTACTCGAAGGAAAAAATGCTATCGTTACCGGTGCTGCCCGTGGCATCGGTGAGGCTATTGCTATAAAGTTTGCTGAACAAGGTGCCAATGTGGCCTTTACTTTTATAAGCGATAGCAGTGCAGAAAAAGCTGCTGCCTTAGAAACTAAACTGACAGGATTGGGTGTAAAAGCAAGAGCCTATAAAAGCAACGCTGGTGATTTTGCACAATGCGAAGCTTTTGTAACTGATGTATTAAAAGAATTCGGGACGGTGGATATATGTGTAAATAATGCTGGTATCTCCAAAGACAATTTATTACTCAGGATGACCCCCGAACAATGGAATGATGTGATACAGGTAAACCTGAACAGTGTATTCTACATGACCAAACAGGTTATCCGGCCGATGATGAAAGCAAAGTCTGGTTCTATTATCAATATGAGTTCTATCATTGGTGAAATTGGTAATGCAGGGCAAAGCAGCTATGCCGCCAGCAAGGCAGGTATTATTGGTTTTACAAAAAGTGTGGCCAAAGAACTTGGAAGTCGCAATATCCGTTGCAATGCAATAGCACCGGGTTTTGTAGAAACAGATATGACGAGTTATTTAAAAAGTGGTGAAGCCGCGGATAAATATAAAGCCGGTATTCCGTTAGGCCGTTTTGCAACCGCAGAAGATATTGCCAACGTTACATTGTTCCTGGCAAGTGATATGAGTTCTTATATTACGGGGCAGACGTTGAGTGTTTGCGGGGGGTTAAATATTTAAACACTTAGCTTTATTCCCCGCTTCTGTATATAACTATGCCACAAAATCATTGCAGCAATAGTTCTGTAAGGTCGCCAGAGCTCAGTAATTTTCAGCATTTTTTCTTTACTGATGTCTTTAGGTAATTGTTTAGTCTCTTTCAAACTATTTACTAAAGCAATATCACCGAGTGGAAACAGATCTGTTCTTTGCAGGGCATGCATCAGGTAAACATCAATAGTCCAATTGCCAATACCTTTAAGTTGGATAAGTATTGTTCTTACTTCTTCATCAGGCAATGCAACAAATTTTTTCAATACTATTTTTTTTGATTGAATTGCTTCAGCCAGGCCCCTTGCATAGCCCATTTTTTGCCGGGTAAAATAACAGGCCCGCATTTCTTCATCAGTTAGTTTCAAGAGTTTAGATGGGGTTACATATCCAATCTTTTCTTTTAGTTTTTTAAACGCTGCAAAGGCCGATGCCAGCGACACCTGTTGTTCAAGAATTGTCAGTATAAGTGTTTGAAAAGTAGCTGGCCGGGTCCACATAGGGGGAAAGCCGTACTGCTTAATGATGTTGGCAAGGCTGGCATCCTTTTTTGCCAGCTTGCTGCAAATCCCCGCAAAGCTGGTTTTATTAAAAACAAGGTATGGTGATGCCATTAAAATTAATGTTTAACTTACGTATAGACCTCAAACCTTTCTGCTATGAAAAAAATATTTCCCGTTCTTTTCCTGTTTCTGGCAACTACTACTATTGCTCAAAATAAGGATTATCTCCTGAGTTTGGATGGTATTGGATCTCTAAAATTGGGAATGCCATTAACAGAATTAGAAAAAGTGCTGAAAACAAAAATTACGCTGAAAGTAATTAATGTTGACTCTATAGTGCTTGTAGAAACAATCAACGCAAAATATAAAGGTATCAATGTAGCAATTGACCTGATCAAATGGCAGGACGAAACTATTGTTGTGGATGGGATGAGTACCAGCAGTCCATTATGTAAAACAAAGTCAGGCATAGGTATTGGATCTTCCAAGTTACAAATCATTGCCGCATACGAAGGATACCATATTGATGCAAGACCTGTGTTTGAATATGAAGGTGATGACAGCAAGCCAAAAAAAAATAAAACAAAAAGCACTATCACCGTTAAAGAAGATGAGGAAGGCTATGCTATTATTTTCAATCTATTAAATAATAAAGTAGTGTCTTTTGAGATACTTCCTATCTATGATGATGAGGAGGGTTAGCACCCTTTAGTTTATTCAAACCTGTAAAAGTCAATTTTAAACCTCTTGTTATGAAAAAAATATGTTTATCGTTTTTTATTATGGTAGCTACTTATACGGCTGCTCAAAATAAAGATTACACAATAAGTATGAATGGCATTGGCGCATTAAAACTTGGAATGAACCAGGCACAACTTGAAAAATTATTGAATCAAAAAATAATACTGGATAATCATCTGGACACTAACAATTATTCTTATCAGGATACTGCCAAACTAAAGTATAAAGGTATTAATGTGCAACTGGAATTTACGAGGAGCTATTATGCCCCAAACCAATTCCGTATGCGGCTAATCGGGATCAGGGCCAGCAGCCCTTTATGTAAAACAGCAACAGGTATTGGTATTGGTTCCGACAGATTAATAATCATTGCTAACTATAACAATTATCATGTGAATATTCAACCCGGTTATTATAGCTATTTTGGAACCGAAAAAGAGAAAGGGAAAAGTACATTAAGAATTTTGGATGATGCTGCAAGCACTATGGATGGCTCAGATGCTTATACAATGGTATTTTACCTGCTAAATAAAAAAGTGGTGTCGTTTGAGTTAAAAGCTAGCTTAAGAGACGAGAGAGAGTAAAAGTGGGTCACTCTACTTTGTTTTAAATTTTTCAATAGCTTTTTTTGTAAAATCGCTCAGTACCAATCGTCCGCTGATGGCTGCCCTTTCAATCAATAACTTATCCCAGTTTTCCGTTCCCTTCCAGAATATTTTTTTCATCTCCGCCATCGCTTCGGGACTGGAATGAACTAATGTGTTGGCTAATCTTTTTATTGATTCATCCATGTCTTCAATTGTAGTATGCAGTTCTGCAAATAACCCTTTTTGCCTGGCCCAATCTGCATTTCGCCACAGGCTGGCATCTATGGCTAGTTGAGAAAAAGCAGAAGTCCCAATCTTTCTTTCCACTGCCGGGCCTACCACAAATGGTCCGATGCCTACAGCCAGTTCACTCAACTTTACTTCTGCACCTTCGGCAGCAATGGCATAGTCAACAGAAGCGGCTAATCCAACACCGCCACCCACACATTTACCCTGTATCCTTCCAATAATAAACTTGGGACAAAGCCGCATGGCATTGATAACATTGGCGAAGCCGCTAAAGAATTTTAATCCGTTTTCTTCTGTTTGAATGGCCACCAGTTCATCAAATGATGCACCGGCACAAAATGCCTTTTCTCCGGCGGAGCGAAGGATGATAACAATCGTTGCCGGGTCTTCTCCTGCCTGGGTGATGACTGTCGCCAGTTCGCTTAATATTTTGGCGGGTAATGAATTGCTTTGAGGATGAAAAAATTCAATACTTGTAATACCGTTATGCGTTTCCCTTTTTACGTATGGCTCCATATAATTATTAAAAAGTAAAGTTATTGATTTCGCATCCCGTTAGTTATTATAAATAATTATTTCCTGCCCCACACTTACTGTCCCTTCTCCTTTATGCAGCAGGTTCATGCCAAATTTAATTTTACTATTAACAGTTCTGTAAGAAGCCAATGTTTTTAGTGGTTCCTTACCCGCAACAGCTGTTTGCTGGTCAATCGTAGTAACAACACATCTGCCACAGGTTTTTACACCAAAAAAATTAATGCCATTAATAGAGAAATGTTTCCAGCCATCTTCTATGTGTGGCTCACCGGCAGTAAAAACAATATTAGGACGAAACCGGTTAATGGTTAATGGTGCTGCTAATTTACTGTTCAGCTCATCTAATGATGACTGACCAATAATAAGAAACGGATAGCCGTCGGAAAAAGAAGTGGTTTCGTTATTTTTTGCAAATTCCATATCCACCATTCGCTTTGTATCGTCCGGCATATATACTAACTCACAGGTTGTTTCAAGTAGTTCGCTAAACCATGAGTTAATAACTGCATCATAACTCCAGGCATCACATATATCATTCCACACTTTTACTTGTTTACTACCAGCAGGTGCCGAAAGAAAAGGAATCGTAATATTTTTATCCGGGCTGTTTTTATGATAGATGTATAGTCCTTCGTTGGTAATCCCTGTTTGTAATAATGCCATAGAAGGCAATTCCCGTTGTGTAAAAAACTTTCCTGCTGTATCCACCAGCATCCATCGCCGGTCATATTTAAATCCTTTGGCGGTTACTTCCGCCGTAGTAACGCTGAATCCGCCGAGAGATTTTATAGGATAAATATATAATGCAGAAACAGTAAACATTATTGATTTTTCTTTGCCACCATTGTCAATATTGTTGCCACCCCTGTTAATTCATTCGTTTCATCCAAAAACTCTACCAGCCACTTTACAATTCCTTTTTCAATATCATCACCTCTTTTAAAATCTTCGGGCTTTTCAATTACTCTTTTATCGTTCGGTAATTTTTCTTTACAGGTAAACCGGATATACACTTCGGCACCGGGATAAACAGGTTTGGTGAAACGAAG
>JANNCC010000337.1:0-8396 GCA_031386125.1 Chitinophagaceae bacterium | reverse complement strand
GGCAGTAGTGTTGATGACACCTGTAATTCCAATGCCTGTTGCTACGTTTACATTCAACAGACTGGAAGAGCAGCCAAGAGCTAAATCAGTTACCAAAATAGTATGATTGCCTGCTGAAAGATTTGAAAAAGTAAAAGGTATTGTTCCGGGTATCGGTGCACCACCATCTAAAGAGAAGGTATAAGGCCCGGAGCCTCCGGCTGAAGTAATGGTAATGCTGCCGTTGTTTACTCCTGCACAGGAAGTAGCTACAGCAGTAGTGGTAGCCGGAATTGTGCCGACTAAATTGACGTTGACATTAATCGTATTGGTACAACCCGCTGAGGCATCCGTAACAACTATCGTATGCGGGCCATTAGCCACATTCGTAAATGTATAAGGGCTTGGGGCAACTACAGGTACGCCGCCATCCAAAATATAAGTGTAAGGTGATGTACCTACACCTGGAGGAACTGTGATAGTGATAGAACCATTGGGAGGACCACAACTTGCATTGGTAGTGCTGGCAGTTGCGCCAAGACTGTTAGTTCTGTTAATAGTAATGGTATCTAAACTGATTAATTGAGTGACCAGGTTATCGCAGGCAGAAAATCTTGTTCTTACAACAAACTGGTTGGAGCCTGGGGGTGAACAAAATAAAGGAAACCGTACATCCAGCAATCCTGGTATGGTGGTAGCTGTATCAGCAGTTGCTACAACATTGGCCGACATATCAAGAAGCTCGGAAATTACATACCTGGATAAACCTGCCGATGGAACAAAACGGTAGCCGGTGTTATTCTCACTCCATGTAGTGTTATTTTTTCCGGGGCCAGCAATCGCCTGATTCTGCCCCCAATTCTGAATTCCTAAAATACCTCTGCCTCCATTTGTAGATGAATTACATGCTTTTTGTTCTGTAAATATTTCTACTAAGCCGGTGGATTCATGAACTACCAATTGGAAAGTATTGGGGGTAGAGAGACCACATGTACTACCAAAAACACCAATATGATAATAACTAATAATAAATTTTCTACATGGAGCTGTTCCAACAGTAAACCATGATATTTTTCTATCTCCCGGACTTGCAACTGTTCTTGGATCTAAATCAGAATAAGCACCCATTATTGATGCTCTTGGATAATACGTCGTTGCTGAAGCACAGGGTGATCCGCCAGCATATGGAATCGTTTGATTGATTGGCCAGGCGTTTGCACAAGAAGCATTTGCCGGATCAAAAGTTATAAGGCCATTGGATCCTACTACCCCGGTATTATAAATACTACCATAAAAGCATACAGGAAAAGGCAGATTAATTAAAAAACTATACTCGTCGTCATTGTAAAGATTATTATCCTCAACTCCAAACGCAGAGGTATAAGGATATGGTGCGTAGGGAATATTGACAAGTGTATAATTTGAACTTGATTTTATATGCGGTATCTGAAAATTCAGGTCTGCACAGACCTGGTTGCATAAAAAATTGAAAACTGTTCCATTAATATTGGTGGGTATGCAGCTTTGCGCCTTTAATGTTCCCGTTAAAAAAAGAAAACAACCGGTGATTATTAATTTTCTCAGCAGAATCAGTCTCATAAATAGTATGCAGTTGGGTGCAGTAAAATCAGTTCCTTAAGCAGGGAACAAGATATGGAAAAAAGGGGTAAAACAGCAGGGTGGCGGCTGATTAAAACCCACTGGTATCCGTAAACATAATCCGGCAGGTTTTTAAGACGGAATATCCTCCATATCATATCGTTCTACTGACTCTATACCGGGCAGGCTGAGTAAGCTTTGCACCAGCTTATCCAATTCTTCCTTGTCATGTACATACAGGCGGATATTTCCTTCAAACAGCCCCTCTTTGGCTTCAATGGTAAGTGCTGCAATGTTTATTTTCAGTTCTCCGGAAATAAGCATGGTAATTTTATTTACCACTCCCACATCATCCATGCCCACAATCTTAACACCGGTAAGGAATGAAATCTCTTTATTCTTCGCCCATTTTGTTTTTACTACCCGGTGGCCATAGTTGGCCAGCAGCTTGGCAGCATTGGGGCAGTTGGTACGGTGAATGGTTAATCCTTTTCCGGTGGTTACAAACCCGAACACATCATCACCGGGAATAGGCTTGCAGCAATTGGCCAGGTTATACACTATCTTATCGCTGCTCTCGCCAAAGATGATAAGCTCTGCATCTTTTTTTCCGGGCTGTGGTATGTACTCTGCTTTTTCCGGATGAATTTTTAAGGGTCTTGGTGCTTCCAGTTTATCCCCAAACACTTTAAAATCTTTCAGCTCCTTCAGGTCAATATTTTTAACCGATACCCCGTAAAACAAATCAAGGTTAGAAGGTAGTTTATACCAGTGCACCAGTTCATCTATATTATGCTGCGACATAGAAACACCCATCCCTTCTAATTTTCGCTGCACCGTGTACCTGCCTTCATCTGCCACTTTTCTTTTTTCTTCTTTCAATGCATCTCTTATTCTTCCTTTTGCTTTGGAAGTAACTACAAATCCCAACCAGTCTTCCGATGCTTTTTGTTTGTTGCTGGTAATGATTTCTACCTGGTCACCACTCAGCAGTTTATGACTGATAGGAACCAATTTATGATTGACCTTAGCCCCAATGGTTTTTACACCTATGGCACTGTGTATGCTAAAAGCAAAATCCAATGCAGTAGAACCGACCGGCAACATTTTTACATCTCCCTTGGGTGTATAGACATAAATTTCTTCGGCGAGGAAACTGGTTTTAAAATCCTGCAGAAAATCTATGCTGTCTGTTTCCTGGTTGCTGATTACTTCCCGTATCTGCTGAAACCATTTATCAAAACGGCTTTCATCAGCAGCGTCTTCTTTATACTTCCAGTGGGCGGCCAATCCTTTTTCTGCAATTTCATTCATCCGTTTGGTTCGTATCTGCACTTCTACCCATTTACCCCCCGGTCCCATTACGGTAGTGTGCAGAGCCTCGTATCCGTTTGATTTTGGATTGCTCAACCAGTCTCTCAACCGTTCAGGTGATGGTGTGTATTCATCTGTTATCATCGAATATACTTTCCAGCAATCCTCTTTTTCCCGTTCGGGTGGCGAATCTAAAATGGCACGGATAGCAAACAAATCATATACTTCTTCAAACTCTACTCCTTTCTTTTTTATTTTATTGGAGATGGAATGGATACTTTTTGGCCTTCCATATATCTCTGCCTGCAGGTTGGCTTTGTCTAATTTTTCTTTAATAGGTTTTATAAATTCATTAATATATTTAGTCCTCTCTTTTTTTGTCTCGGCCAGTTTTTGGGCAATGTCTTTATAAACATCCGGCTCCATGTACTTCATTGCCAGATCTTCCATTTCGGTTTTGATGTTGTACAAACCCATGCGGTGTGCCAGCGGTGCATACACATACACTGTTTCAGAAGATACCTTTAGTTGTTTTTCCCGTTTCATGCTGTCGAGTGTCCGCATATTATGCAACCTGTCAGCCAGCTTTATAAGTATTACACGGGGGTCATCCGTTAGTGTCAGTAATATTTTTTTAAAATTTTCTGCCTGCTGCGACGCATTTACATCTATGACGTTGGAGATTTTTGTGAGGCCGTCGACTATCCGGGTAATTTCTTCACCAAATTCCCTTTTTACATCTTCTAATGAGATATCAGTGTCTTCAACTGTATCATGTAATAATGCACAGATAGTGGACCGCACACCCAAACCAATTTCATCAGCACAAATTTTTGCTACAGCAATGGGGTGCAAAATATAGGGCTCCCCGCTTTTACGACGCATGGTCTTGTGAGCTTCAACGGCCATTTCAAAAGCAGTACGTATAAGGTCTTTATCACCGGGTTTCAATTTGGTCTTAAGCGATTTCAGCAGGGAACGATACTCCCGGAGAATGAGTTTCTTCTCTTCTTCGTCGTTTAAATTATACTTCGGTATCTGTGATACGGTTTCCATTGTCTACGAATTTACGAAAAAGCTGCCTTTCTTTCTGCATAAATGCCCTACATTTGCTGCCCAAAATTGCGGGTGTGGCGAAATTGGTAGACGTACCAGACTTAGGATCTGGCGCCGTGAGGCATGGGGGTTCGAGTCCCTCCACCCGCACAAAAACCCCTAATCCCTAAAGGGGAATAAAAAACAGTTGCTATTTGCAGCTGTTTTTTATCTTTTGAAAATTTCTTTTACCCCCCTTCAGGGGATGGGGGCTTAAACTTTACATTATGGCTACAGTTACCAAAGAAAATATCGGTCTGCTGCATGAAAAGCTGACAGTAAAATTAGAAAAGACCGATTACCTCCCTTCTTTTGAAAAGGCATTGAAAGAGTATAGCAAAAAAGCAAATATTCCCGGCTTTCGGAAAGGAATGGTTCCATCAGGTTTGATTAAAAAAATGTATGGTGCTTCCTTGTTTACCGATGAGGTGCTGAAAACAGTTGACCGTGAATTGGTCGGCTACCTGCAAAATGACAAGCTGGAAATTTTTGCCCAGCCGCTCCCATTGGAATCTGATTTCAAACAATTAGATGTAAACAACCCTTCAGATTATTCTTTCGAATTTGAAGTAGGAATGAAACCTGATTTTACCTTACCTGATTTAGCTAAAGCAAAGACGACCCGTTATGTTGTTACTGTTACCGATGAAATGATCAGCAATGAGATTGACCGTCGTCAGAACCGCTACGGCAACATGAAAGATGAAGAAACGGTAACTACTGAAGAGAATGTGCTGAATGTAAATTTTGTGGAAGTGGATGCTGATGGAAATGAAATAGAAGACGGGGCTAAAAAAGATAATTCTATTCTGGTAAAATATTTTTCAGAAGGCTATCGAAAGAACTGGATCGGTAAAAAAGCAGCAGATTTTGAAACAGTACAATTAAAAACTGCTTTTGATGAAAAAGAAAGAGAGTGGATTATCGGCGACTTGGGATTAAATAAAGAAGACGCTACAGCGGCTGATAAATATTTCAAGATTGTAATTACCAAAGTAGGCTTATTGGAGAAAAAAGAAATGAACGAGGATTTCTTCAATCAATTATATCCAAATCAGGAAATAAAGACAGAAGCTGATTTCCGCAATAAGATAAAAGATGAAATACAAAATCACTGGAATGCACAGGCTACTAATCAAATCCACGACCAGGTATTTCATCAATTGGTTGACCACACCGAAATAAAATTTCCGGAAGGCTTTTTAAAAAAGTGGATAAAAACACAAAATGAATCTGACAAAGCGGCCGAACTTAAAACAGATGAAGAAGTAGAAAAAGAATTTCCCACTTTCATCAGTCAGCTAAAATGGACATTGATTTCTGACAAAATAGTTCAGGATAATGCTATCGTGGTGAACCCGGATGAAATAAGGGCTTTTGCCAAACAACAACTGTTCAGCTATATGGGTGGTGCAAACCTGAGTGATGACCAGCCCTGGGTAACCGACTATGTAGAAAAAATGATGAAAGACAGGAAATATGTGGAGGATGCCTACAGCCGCATTCAGACACAAAAGATATTTGAATGGTCTGCCTCACAAGTAAAACCTGCTGATAAAGACATCAGTGCTGAGGAGTTTACGAAAATGGCAGAGGCGCATCAGCATTCGCATCATTAAAAACTCTGTCCCTAAAGGTAACTTAGGTACACAAAACACTATTTATTTCAAACCTCGCTTATGCGGGGTTTTTCTTTGCCTTGTGTCAATTAGTCAATATTAATGAGTATTATGTCAGCAATTTTGTGGTTTTGGCATTTGGACGGATATTTGATGAACTGAACCTGTTCAGCACTAAATAATTATCTATGATGTTTAACTCTGAGTTCGAAAAATATGCGGTGAAACACCGGGGCCTTTCAAGTAATACATTACACAGCTACGCTTCTCACATGGTAACCGCCATGACACCCAACATTATTGAGGAACGTTCACTTAATGTAGCCGTAATGGATGTGTACAGCCGTTTGATGATGGATCGCATCATTTTTTTAGGTTACCCTATTAATGATGAAATAGCCAATATTGTAACTGCGCAATTGCTGTTTCTTGATTCTTCAGACAGATCGAGAGATATTAATATGTACATCAACAGTCCTGGTGGTAGTGTGTATTCCGGTTTGGGTGTGTATGATACGATGCAGTATGTAAGTCCTGATATCGCCACTATCTGTATTGGTGTGGCAGCATCTATGGCTTGTGTGTTGCTGGGAGCAGGAACAAAAGGAAAGAGAGCTGCTTTAAAACATTCCCGCATTATGATGCACCAACCGAGTGGTGCTATTGGTGGTCAGGCAAGTGATATTGAAATTACAGTGAATGAAATCCGTAAGCTAAAAAAAGAGTTATATGAAGTAGTAAATCATCATACCGGTAAATCAGTTGAACAAATTGAAAAAGATTTTGACCGGGATAATTGGATGACCGCTGCAGAGGCAAAAGAATACGGATTGGTAGATGAAGTATTGTTGACTAATCCGAGAAAACAAAAGAAAGACTAATTTGATGATGTACCAATGAGGCAATTTGCCGATGACCCTGTGCAGATTGATACCTAAAAAAATCACAGCAGGTAAAACAAAAGAAATAGAAATACTATGAACCGCAATCAATTTTTATACAACGACTGGAAAGCTGAAGACGAAGATGAGAAAGAAGAAGAGCAACCAAAAAGCGACATTGGAATATTCAGCAAAAAATTAGAAAGATATTTCTTTGAAAAAAGAGCTGTGTATCTCTGGGGTGTGGTGGATGATAAAAGTGCCAAAGACATCGTAAGCAAACTGCTGTTACTGGATGCTGATAAACCCGGTGAAGAAATTAAGTTTTACATCAATAGCCCAGGTGGTGTGGTAACCAGTGGTATGGTGATGTACGATACTATGCAAATGATCAGCAGCCCTGTCAGCACTATTTGTATGGGCCTGGCAGCATCAATGGGTAGTATCTTGCTAAGCGGCGGTAAAAAAGGAAGTCGTTATATTTTCCCGCATGGCGAAGTAATGATTCATCAACCATCGCTGGGTGGATACATACAAGGGGTAAGTGCCGATTTGGAAATACAGGCGG
Organism: Chitinophagaceae bacterium; assembly: GCA_031386125.1. GTDB lineage: Bacteria > Bacteroidota > Bacteroidia > Chitinophagales > Chitinophagaceae > JJ008. The sequence goes on along the minus strand of JANNCC010000337.1, from coordinate 1,341 downwards.
AGCAAACCAAGAGAGTAAAAGAAATTGGTGCTACCATTTTGGCCAATAACTGTGGCAAAACCGTGGAGCAAATTATGAAGGATTTCAACAGGGATTACTGGATGAATGCCGAGGCTGCTATCAAATATGGCATAGCTGACAAGCTGGTGGAGAAACTTTAAACCACTCTGAACGAGACGTTTAGATTAAAAACATAAATAAAGCCGTCCTAATCGGGACGGTTTTATAATTTTGTGAGTTACAAATTCGTTTCTAATCCGTTATACTATAACAAAATATGGCAAAAAATCCTTTACATTGTTCGTTCTGTGGCCGCAGCCGTGATGAGGTTAAAATTCTTATTGCCGGCCAGGAAGGGCATATCTGTGAAAACTGTGTTGAACATGCCCGTGAAATCATTGATCAGGAACTGACGGTCAAAGATGATAAAGGGGCTTCTTCTTTCAAGCTTACCGTTAAAAAACCAGTGGAGGTTAAAAAATTTCTGGATGAATATGTAATAGGTCAGGATGAGGCAAAGAAAACACTGGCCGTCGCCGTTTACAACCACTACAAACGTTTACAGCAAAAAAATACTGATGTTGCTTCTAACAACGATGTTGAAATAGAAAAGAGCAATATTATTATGGTGGGTGAAACGGGTACTGGCAAAACCTTGCTGGCAAAAAGTATTGCCCGTTTGCTGAATGTTCCATTTGCTATTGTTGATGCCACCGTTTTTACCGAATCCGGTTATGTGGGAGAAGATGTAGAAAGTATTCTCTCCCGTTTGTTACAAGTTTGTAACTACGACGTATCAGCAGCAGAAAGAGGAATTGTATTTATTGATGAGATAGATAAAATTGCCCGCAAAGGAGATAATCCTTCCATTACCCGTGATGTAAGCGGTGAAGGTGTACAACAGGGTTTGCTGAAACTATTGGAGGGTTCTGAAGTGTTGGTGCCGCCGCAAGGAGGCCGTAAGCATCCTGAACAAAAATTAGTAAAAATTAATACCCAAAATATTCTCTTCATCTGCGGTGGTGCGTTTGATGGAATTGACAGGGTAATTGCCCGCCGGGTACAAACCAATACGATTGGTTTTAATGTGGACAAAGAGCTGCAGGAAGACATGAAGAAGAATCTGCTGCGCTATGTGAACCCGCAGGATTTAAAATCTTTTGGCTTAATTCCGGAGCTGTTGGGACGTTTACCTGTAGTCACTCATCTTGATCCGCTGGAAGCACCTACATTAAGGTCTATTCTTACAGATCCGAAAAATGCACTCGTTAAGCAATACAAAAAACTATTTGAACTGGAAGGCATTCAACTGACCATAGAAGAAGATGTACTTAATTTTAT
>JANNCC010000315.1:0-10101 GCA_031386125.1 Chitinophagaceae bacterium | reverse complement strand
ATAAAATTGTCCCGTAAGTCGTAAAATTTTTTCTTTTTTTCCTGGGCAATATAGGCTTTGATAAAGTTTGGCCAGCCGGTTACTAATTGCTCATCTTTATAAATTCCTTTTTTATTGACCCGGATATAAATCCTTTTACTCTGCGCCCTGCGAAAGCAGTAAATTCCTGGCATCAGGGCTAATGCAAAAACATAACTCTGGTAATTGATGTTTTTAAAATGGCGGCTTGCTGCGTCAATGAGACCATACAGAAAAAGGGCAAGAAAGAATGCCGTCATGAAATAGTTCAACACTTTCTCTTCCCCAACCACAAATTCACTGTCTTTAGTTAGCGGATCTTTTCCCATTGCTTATTTTTAGAACAGGTACACTCACTTATCATGCATGATAGTTTGTGAATTTACCATTTCTTTTTTAATAGGAGTTCTGAAACAGTGTCCGGGTTATTGAACAGCTACGTCTTGATTTTTTTTCAGAATACATTTCATCTCTCCGCAACTGCAACTTTTACCTTTAATGCCTTTATAAAATCCTTATCAACGACACGGTATCCGTTTGCCGCATCAAAAGGCAGTGATTCTATTGGCTGGTTTTTGTATTGTGTAACCCTCCCCTTCGGCCCGATGATGGAGAAATCAACCAGTATAGTTTCCGTTTTTCGGTTCAGGTACACCACTTCACATTTGCGTTTGTCCGGGTACACTTTGTACTTGTCCTTATTTACTTTCAATACAACATCAAACACCTTTAGCTCCGGAAAATAAAATTTATAACTCCCGGTACTCAGTATATACTGGTTGGTGCCGGCATCATACGGAAAAGCTGTTAATAGTTCATCCCTGAATGATTTGATACGTCGTTTACCGTTGTAAAGAGAAAAGCTAATGGAAGCATCGTTTAATTTATTTTTCAAATACAGGATACTATGTGTAGAGTCGCCAACCTTTCGTGGAAGATAAACACTGTTTAACCCTTTCAATTCTGCAGAAAGATTTCTGATGTTTGCATTTACATATTGTATTTGTGTGCTGTCAGTATCAAAACATTCAGGATCTATCTTAAAATCAAAATTCATACACTGACAAAAATCATCTATCCATACCCCGACATACTGTCTGCCGTTTATCATCTCGTGAGACAGCAGTTTAGTCTCTTCCTGCCAGATTCTTCTTCCATTTTCAGCCACAGCATTGAAGAACTTTACTTTTGTTATCGGGCATTTGGTTTCAAACGGGATGGGTACTTTGATGAGTATGGGAGAATCCAGTTTACAAGGGTTCATCCTGCTGCCGCAGAAGATGATTACTGATGACAGTATCTCACCATTGGTGGTATTGTTGAAGAAGTTGTTTTGCCGCATCTGCACGGTGTTAGTAATCAATTGAAAGTCTATCCCCGAGCCTGATGCAAAATTGTTGGCCACATACTCCGGCACGCCACCGGGGCGATAAGTGATGATAAACCCGTTGTCTAATGTTTGTGTCACCGGTTTCATCGGGTCTTCTTTTTGTTTTAGTCTAATCCTTGCATATTGATAACCGATGATCTCAGTTCTTCGGTTAATAGCCCTTCCCTCATCGGAGGCATTGTCTGCTCTTGGCATTGTTTCCCCAAAAAACTGGTCGTTAATGGCAACGGCGGGAATATTCTTTGCTATAAAATACCGGTACACTTCCCCGGATCTTTTCTTCGACAGTCCGAGGTTGTACTCTTCTCCATCGGTTTCATCGGTGTACCCATTGATGGATAACCTGTCCCAGCCCCGCAGCAGGAAGCTATCTAATTTTTGCTTATCGGATTTTGAAATAGTGTACTGATCCGTCTTGTAAAAGATAGCCAGTGTGTCTGTTTTTTGACCATAGGAAAGTAATGCGCAGCAGAAAGCTACGAGCAGGTGGAGTGGCTTGTGCATGTTGGAGTTGTTTTCCTCTTAACGCCAATTGTGAAGAATGCTAATGAAAAATTTTCTTAAAATTCAGTTGAGGGGATGATAACGCCGTGGCGGAGAGAGGCAGTTTACAATAATTCTGCTACCTTCTTCCGTAATGCAATTTCTTTCTTTAGCTTACCAATGGTAATAGTACAATCTTCTGCTTCAGTTACAGTAAGTGTTCTTTCAAAATAAGATGTGTAGGCAGCCAGCATGGTAAGCAAAATACCTGTTTCTATTTTTTCTAAATCCTGCACACCCCCTGTAACGCAATTGCTATGCTCATTATCAAAGACTCTTCATAACCCGATCTATTTGGGTATATGAGTTGCTAACTTGTACTATCCGGGGTTAATTTACCGTTTAAACCCCGGTATGTTGCTTTTTGTGAACAGCTGCTGGGTATAAAATCTGATACTGGGTAAGCCTGTTACTTCTGCCGTCTCACCATATAAGTGGTGGCCACAGCCCCTGCCGATGCGCCACCATGTGGTTTAGCCCTAATAGTACTCCCAACTAATACGTCGGCTTGTTTTATACCATTCGGCCATGGGGCTACGATATATCCTTTGTAATCATATTGCCAGCCGGGAGTACCGAGAGCAGCAGTACCGCTACCTACCAAACTGTAACAAGCTACAGTATCCTGATAATAATATTTGCCGGTGATATTAAGCCCCTGTTTGGGATTATCTGACCAATACAAAATGCCAGTAATGGAATCTTTGCCGACAGTTTTAAGATCCATAATGGCATTTGCAAACTGAAGTTGATCAAAAGGCAACTTCCAATCAGCATCATTTAATAAACTTCGGTAGGTCCAGGAGCCATTAAAAAAACTGCCATCTATACGGTTGGTGGTAATATCTTCCGGATGCTCTATTTCTTTTTCCTTGACATTGCCTTTATCATTCGCATTGCTTAAACAGGCCATAAAAATAATAGCAAGGAAGAACGGGGCTAATAAATATTTCTTCATATCATTAGATTTAAATAAAGATAAAATTAATTTTCCGGCGTTAGTCGTCTTTTTTAAACCAGATAATCAGCAGCAATAAAATAGTTGTGCGAAAATTCAGGCCTCGGATACCGGGTAGAAAAATATTATTTCAACTGCATAAATACGATTAGATTTATGCTCACAAAATTTTATACAAATGATAAAACAAGCACTATTAGGTGAGTTTTTGTATGAGGCAGAAAACACCCGTAAATTATTAAACGCTATTCCTGATTCGGCACTTGACTACCGTCCGCAACCACATTTATGGTCAGTGGGGCAATTAGCTTCACATATTGCGGAAGTGTATAATTGGTATGGCGCCACCATTAACCAGGATGTATTTGATATGGGTGGGTATAAGTATGATAAAGGAGATATCAGCAAGGCATCGAATATTGCAGCGAAGTTAGAGCAGAACATTGCCTTTGCTAAAGATGTGCTGGAGAATGCAGATGAAACAGCCTTTATGAATATGTGGCATATGCAAATGGGCGGAGTGGATATTATGCCTGCTATGCCTAAAATACAGGTAATAAGAGGTTTTTTATTTAATCACTTGTATCACCACCGTGGTGAGCTGGTGGCGCATTTAAGAGCAACGGGTAATAAAGTGCCGGGGATGTATGGCCCTACTTACGAAGAATCGCAAGCCATGAGGGCTAATTAGTTTTACAACTATTTATTGAAAGCCGGTGAGAGGTTATCTTATTGGTGAAGTAGCAGGATATGCACTGTTACAAGCTATTGTCAAACTGTAGCTTTTCTTCCTGTTGTTTCTTACCAGATTTGCCAAAGCGGTAACTCATTCCAAGATAAAACACTTGTGCATCCCGGCGGTTATAACTGTTTTGCGAGAAAAAAGCTGTTTCAATAAAAGTCCTTTGTTCCAGTGTTTTAAAAATATCTGACAGCGTACAGGTAACCGTCAGTTTATTATTGAACAGGTTTTGCCGGGCACCGATATTCATTACAAAGGTTGGATATTGTTTTCCCTGTGCTGTTTGCCTTGCACTGCGGTAAATGCTTGTAAGCTGCAGCATGGTTGATTTTGTAACCGTAAATAAAGCATTGAAATTAGCACTCATGCTTACGATCGATTTTTTACTGCTGCCACCCAACGCCGATGCATCAATGCTATTATAAAAAATATTGGTGTTCAGGTTGGCGGTCACAAACTTAAAGCCCTTAGTAGAAAATATGAGTTCCAGTCCTGCCGATTGATCCCTTGATAAATTTTCCCTTGTGGTAAAAAGCACCGAATCGTTAAGGGCTTTGGTAACCGTGGTAAACCCGTTGTATTTATATCTGTAATAAAGGCTGGGTACAAATGAAAAATGTTTCCGGTTGATCTGGTAACCGAACTCAACAGAGTGAATGTATTCAGGCTGCAATTTCGGGTTGCCGGCCCGCAGGTTCAGCGGGTCAATGTATTCAGGAAAAGGATTCAGTTCATCCGGGTCAGCCCTGTTCACACGGCGGCTGTAATTAAGTTGCCACTCTCCTTTCTCTCTTTTCAGGGCAAGGTGCAGTGTAGGATATAACTGGAAATAATTATTTCTTATAGTACTGTCAAGGGTTTCTAAAATACTGTTGGTAAAAGCCGCTTCTGCCCGCAAGCCGGCATTGAAACTGAAATTACCCGCTGTCCGTTCATAGGTTCCGTACACGGCATGCAATCCGTCTTTATAGCGAAACACATTCGACACCGCAGGGTCTTTGATAAAAATTTTTTGCACCGTATCATACTGCTCTACATAAAAATCAATCAGAGCATTCATAAAACTGCCCGCATAGCCCAGCTCCAGTTGTGCATCTTCACCGATGGGCTTTACATAATCCAGTGTAAGCTGCTTACTCTTCTCTGTTTGATAAACCCAATTGTTATCGAAGAGGCTTTGCTGTGGCGGCGTATAAAAGATATTGCTGTAATAGTTTTTTTCATCCTCACCATCAGATGACATATTAGCTTCCAGTCTTAACTCCTGACCATCACTATCAAAATTATGCTGCCAGAAAAATGTGGCATTGCGTTCCCATTCTTTGGCAGGTGCAAAACGGGTACGGTCGAATTGGCTGTACAATGTGTTCTGCGCATCAAAAAAACTACGCATCTGCCTGTCGTTTCTTGTTTGTTTGTTCGGTAAGGTGCTGGCTGATAAACCTATGGTGTTCTTTTTATCAAACTCCCATTCAAAACCGCCGGTGAGGAAATGTGAAAGCGGTCTTGACTTCAACCTTGATGACTCCCGGTAAAAACCATCTGGCTTGCCCGTAGAATCATAATTTTCCCTTTCCAGCCTGCCAAAACGGTTGCGATCTTCCTGCCGCAGGCTGTAGTTGGCAAACCAGTTAAATTGTTCTTTGCGCAGGTTCAGGTTCAGGCTTGCATTGCTTCTTTGTTTGTTACCGATATTACCAATCACCGTTCCGTTCAAACCAGTTTTTGTATTTTTCTTCAGTACGATATTGATGATGCCGGATGTACCATCAGGACGAAACCTTGCCGATGGATTAGTAATCACTTCTATCCGTTCAATGCTGTTGGCAGGAATCTGCTGCAGCACTTCGGCCTTGTTGCGGCCCATCAGTGGTGATGGCCGGCCATTAATAAGTATCATCACATCACCCGAACCCCGCAGGCTTACATTACCTTCAATATCCACTTCTACCGAAGGAACGTTTTTCAGCACATCACTCACAGAGCCGGTTTGCGCCATGATGTCCTGACTTACGTTGTACACTTTACGGTCGATGGAAGTATTAAGCAGGCTACGGCGGGTGGTAACGGTTACTTCGTTCAATTTTTTAATGTCAGTTTGTAAAACCAAACTGATGCTGATACTTTTTGGCGATTGAGCAGCAATGCGGATGAGTGAATCAACCGGTAGAAAACCGGAAAAACTGCAACGCAACAAATAGTTGCCAGCTTCAATATTGGCAAATTCAATTCTTCCTTTTTTGTTGCTGACGCCAGCTCCGATTGTTTTATTACCGTCCGTATTAATCAATTGCACCACGGCCAGCTCCACTCCTTCTCTATTTGGCGAGTCAGTAACCAGTACAACTACTGTATGCATGGTTGGCTGGGCACTTATAACACTAACGAACAACAAAAGCATTATCGGCAAAAAAATTGCAATCCTCTTCATAAATGGAGTGTAAAAATAAGAACAGTTTGTTTGAAATAAATTAATGTTTAAGGCCAATGTGGTTGTGTGTCCTTCATTCGTTTGACTGGTCGGGCTACTTCGTGCCGCTTGTGGCAGGATCAGTACACCCTACTAAGGCAAAAATTGTTTTTATTAATTTTTCCAAACTGCACCCACCCCTGCTTCCCATAATTTTTTATTTAATTCAGGAATATTTTTACCGAGCATTTCTGCCCCCCTGCTTTTTAGTGTTGCCCATTCAGCATTCAATTCTTTCAACCTGTCTGATGAAGGCTGGGTTACTACGGGTATATCACTTTCGGTTTGATTGATAAGAAACAGATAGTTGGCGGTAAATTTGGCGGGGAAGTTATCTGCATCATCATACACTTTTGTTTTTCGCTGTATCATATCTTCATCCCAGGCTTTCATCTTTTTTACTAACGCAGAGCCTTCCGTTTTCAGCAAAGCATATTTTTCGCCGGCAGGCAGCGATGCAAGCAAAGATTCTAATTGCAATTGTTTTGCATGCAGGGTGTTTACCATCCGGTGCATGGCAGCTAATTCATTTTCCATACTTGTCATGATGCTATTGTACTCCTGGTATGCAGCCGCCGTGGTGGGATATAGCGGGTTAGTCAATATTTCTGCATATGTTGAAATTTTTTGCTCCCCGGCCTTTAAGGTAATTGTGTATTTACCCGGAATAGCTTTGTGACCCCGATAACTGCTTTCGATATATACATCCGGCACACCCGGCATAGTGGAGTAACGCATATTCCAGACAAAACGGTTTAGCCCTTTTGATTTTGATAACACCGGTTCTGCAGGCGGGCCGCCATCATATTTTTTATAAGTGCTATCTTTTTTTGAACTGTAAGCATGTACCAGATTGCCTGCAGCATCTTTTATGTCCATGGTTAGCAGAACAGAATCTTTTAATGCGGGAAGCTGGTAATATAATACAACCCCGGTTGAAGGATTTACACCACGACTTGTATTTAATCCTGTAAACTCCGCACTGTTTCCATCCAATTCACTTGAGCCATTTATCAAATAGGCAGGCGAAGGATTAAAAATGTTAAAGACAGAATCCTTTTTATACTGACGAATCATACTTAAATCGTCCAGTATCCAGAACGAACGGCCCGATGTGGAAGCAATTAAATTTCCTTGGTGAATACGCAAATCAGTAATGGGGGTTACTGGCATATTCAATTGAAATGGCTCCCAGTTTTTACCGCCATTCCAGGAAATGTAAATACCGGTTTCTGTTCCGGCAAACAATAAATCTTTTCTTTTATCATCTTCCCGCACTACTCTTGTAAATGCTCCCAGAGGAATACCATTACTTATTTTTATCCATGTTTTGCCATAGTCTGTTGTTTTATACAAACCGGGTGTATGGTCGTTGAACTTATACCTTGTTGTGGCAATATAGGCGGTAGCCTTATCAAATGGCGATATTTCAATAGCATTGATCAGACATTCGGACAAACCAACAGGCGTTACATTTTGCCAATGAGCACCATTATCTTTTGTAATGAAAACATACCCATCATCGCTCCCTGTATATATAACACCCTTTTCGTGTGGCGATTCTATTACATAAGCTAATGTGCCATAATTTTCTGCACCCACAGCTTCATTGGTATACGGTACACCCGGCTTGCCTTGCTTCTCTTTTTCGTTTCTTGTTAAGTCTGGTGAAGCTTCTGTCCATGTTTTGCCCATATCAGTTGTCTTCAATAAATATTGGGAGCCGTGATAAAAAACATTGGGTTCATGTTTGCTCCAGATGATCGGCGCATTCCAGTTGTAACGGTATTTCATATCCTTTGCATCCATTGTTAAATATTGAATGGGTGCAGCCATAATACTTGTGCCAGCTTTTGCTTTTGCATTTAAAACTTCAATGGTACCCTGGTAACTTCCACCCAGTACAAAATTTGGATCGTCAGGGTTAAAAGCCAAGAAAGCACTTTCACCACCAGCAGAATAAGTCCAGTCCGTTGTGCTGATTCCACCACTACCGGGTGCACGGCTTGCAATCTTTACAGAACTATTGTCCTGCTGTCCACCATAAATATTGTAAGGAAAAAGATTGTCAGTATTGATGCGGTAGAATTGGGCAGTAGGTTGATTGTTCTGGCTGCTCCATGTTTTACCCTGGTTAAATGTGATAGCCGAACCACCATCATCAGAAATTATCATGTTGCTGGAATTGGTGGGATTAATCCAGAGGTTGTGGTAATCACCATGAGTACTTGAAACATCTTCCCATGTTTTGCCGCCATCAATAGATTTAAAAGCCGAAGCACTCAGTACATACAACGTATTTTCATTCATGGGGTCGGGAAAGAGTTCAATATAATACCATGCCCGTTGTATTAAATGATTATCGTCTGATACCTGGCTCCAGCTAGCTCCTGCATCGGTTGACATATACAGTCCGCCTTCTTCTTTTTCAGAGTCGCTTTCTATCAGTGCATATACTTTTTCTGAATTGGAACGGCAAACTGCTATTGACATCTTGCCCATTTCCTTTGGCAATCCTTCAGTCATTTTTTCCCAATGCTCTCCGGCATCGGTTGATTTATACAAACCGCTGCCGGGTCCGCCGCTAATAACCTGCCATGGTTTTCTGCCATACTCCCACATGGCAGCATAGAGAATCATCGGGTTGTTTATATCCATTGATATTTCTGAAGAACCGGTTTTATCATCTACATATAAAACATTTTTCCAGGTAGTGCCACCGTCTGTTGATTTAAAAATTCCCCGTTCTTTTGATTTGCCGTATAAGGCACCTTGTGCTGCCACATATACAATGTTTGGATCTTTGGGATGAATGATAATTCTTGAAATATGCTGCGTAAGTTCAAGCCCTATCTTCTTCCATGTTTTTCCTGCATCGGTTGATTTATAAACACCATCGCCGCCGGATGTCATTACACCACGAACTGCATGTTCACCCATTCCCACAAATACAATATTCGGATCGCTTTCTGCAACGGCGACTGCGCCTACGGAACCTGTTTTAAAAAATCCGTCTGATACATTGCGCCATGTCAAACCGATATCTTCTGTTTTCCAAAGACCGCCTCCCGTAGTACCCTGGTAATAAACAAGAGGATTACCCACTACACCAGTGGCACAATTAGAACGGCCGCCACGAAAAGGCCCAATGCATCTCCACTTTACCGGTTTAAAATGACTGTTGAGACCTGTAGTATCTTTTACCGGTTGTGCAGTTGAATTATAACCAATAAATAGTAGTATGGGAAACAGCAAAAATTGTTTTGGCATCAGTAAGAATTTAGCTGGAAATATAAATCTTTTCAGGCAAAACCCACACACCCCACCTAAGCCGAGGCCATCTGACACTTGCCGGGGAATCGAAATTTTTCTATTGGTGTAGTACAGTGGGTGTCCTTAATTCATGTGGTTGGTGGAGGGCAAACACCAACCACGGCGTGTTTTTTTTTGCCGAACACCTACTAAGGCGAAGAAAAACGCCGACCAAGCTGTGTTATTTTTTAATAATTTTTTCATTCCAATATTTCCAAAGCTCTTCTTGAAAATCATTATGAAATGCTTTTATTCTCTTAAAATCTTTCCTGTTTACATCTCCGCTTAGTAAAGAACAGTCAACTAATTTAAACTTTGCATCAATAGTTCCGCATTTAGTCTTTACATGAAAATGTGGCGGGTTGTGGTCATTAGGATACATTTCGATTCTTATGTTTCGTACCTGGCCAACAAGCTCTTTCACTTCTACTACAGTGCCATCGGGCCAGACAATGGTATTATTAATAAATCGCCTTAACCAAAATTCAATACTTTCCATAATTTATTTATCGCTAATGAAAGAGAAAGGGAAATTACTCATTTATCGGAATTAACCTATCGTTTTCATCCCTTACCCCCAATTGAGCATAACAACAATTACAACCCCATTCTCTTGTACATTTTTTTGACGCTAAATATTGTTTTTCTAATGCTTCATCAAAACTTAT
>JANNCC010000271.1:0-20566 GCA_031386125.1 Chitinophagaceae bacterium | reverse complement strand
TGCTATTATTTTTATCGATAGTCAAAAATATTTGCTTAGTGTTACTGATAAATTTTCTTATCGCAATTTCTCCATTCTTATACTTAATCTCATATGTATTTGGAACAATTTTTTTATAAACAATGCTCATGGGGATGCCTTTAAAAGATGCAATTAAGTCGCTTTCATTGATTGCAATCATATATCTCACCTTGTCCCGATTTGTATATTTCCATTCCGAATTTTCGGGAATCGAAATCTTCTGATTATCTTCTTCATCCGCCGAACGAAAAATTAATTCATCTATTTTAACAAAGCTTCCGGGTTTATCAGTAAAGAGATGATGCAGCCTTCCATCTTCTTGTAAGATAAGAGCATCATAAAGTATTCCAGCAGCTTCATATTTTCTATATTCAGTGGCAGATATTCTTTTATAGAACGGAGTGCCATCATCCGAACTATTATTGATATAATGGTAGGTCAACCCATCTTTCGTTACTGTAATTCTTACCATTGAATTAGTCATCGACTTAGACCATAAACCACTCCGCACTTTTGATTCGCCATCATCTTCAGTTACCAGTGTATAATGATTTTTCAACTCACCGTTGTGCCAGTAGCTAAACTTATCGTCGGTGCTGAATTTTATAATATCAAAATCTTTTCCTTCTTCATGGCGATATGTTTTATCCCCGATTTTCTTAAAGAAACGGTATTCTTTTTCTCCATCTAGTTTTACCAGCAGGCCATCTTCCTTTTTTATAACCTGCAACTCGCCGGTCTTATCATCAGCTTCCCATTTGTCAGCAGGGCCTTTGTCTTCAGGCTCTTCTTCTGGCGCAACTGCTGTTCCTTGCAGCAGCGAAGGCTGGTTAGACCCGGGTGTAGGTTTATACTCTTCCGATAAACCGCAAAGCTGGTTTTCTTTTCCCGCCGTCTTATCACATTCAGCAAAACATTCATCAGCACCGCCGCAGCGCATTTCATGGAAACACACATCCCATATATATACATACCATTCTTCGGATGAACTTGCATAGATCCATGCGGTAAACTTATCATGAGCATCTGAGTAACTATCTCCTTTTTTAAGGTTCCCTACAGCCAGCCATCCTTCCTTAGAGGTAACTTTTTCACCAATACTCAGTTTATATTTGAATGAAACCGGCAGATTGTATTTATCATTGAAGAATCTAATACCCCACCTATAACCAGCCGGGTCTTTACTTTGGCCCATATTTATCACACTAATCTTTATGCCCTGGTAGCAGGGATGCACTGCTGGTTCAGTCCACTCACCGGGCTCTTGTGCATCGCTATTGGTACTAAAAAAGAGCAAGCTAACTATAGCGATTAAAATATTTTTATTCTTCATGCCTGGCTTGTTGGTTTGTAAATATGGTTTATGGGTTCGTCCGTATGGGTTGGTTTTCGGCTGCTTATCAAATGTAATAATTAAGGGTAATAACACAATAGTTAAAACACCTTTTCCACAAATCCACAACTTGTCCCGTTTTTATGGGATTCTGCCCTGCCTGCACCTTCATTAAATTATTTTTCTATTACATTTGTCTTTAATCAAATCCCGATGAATGAGTAATCCGAAAGGAAAACTGATTGCGATAGGTGGAGCGGAGCATAAAGGCGCTGAAACGGAAGCGGATGGCTTTCATCGCAACAATCTTAATTTTTTTGAACTCGGCATTCTACGCCGGGTAGTAGAAGAGGCAGGCGGAGTTGCCGCAAGAATTGAAGTCATTACCACTGCCTCCATGATTCCTTATGAAGTGGGAGAAAATTACCTGAATGCTTTTGGAAAAATTGGTTGTACTAACATTGGTGTCATGCATATCCGTACAAGACAGGATGCAATGAATGAAGAATATATTGAACGTATCCGTCAGTGTGATGCAGTGATGTTCAGCGGGGGCAACCAGCTCCGGCTTAGTGCAACGGATGGCGGTACCGAATTTCTTTCTATTTTGAAGCGACGATATAAAGAGGAGAATTTTCTGGTGGCAGGAACAAGTGCCGGTGCTATGGCCATGAGCAATACCATGATTTATGAGGGCAATGCAGCCAGGGCACATTTGAAGGGAGAAGTAAAAATTACCACCGGTCTTGGTTTTTTGAATAATGTAATTATAGATTCACATTTTGAAAAAAGAGGACGATTTGGAAGATTGGCACAAGCAGTGGCATCTAACCCCGGTTGCATAGGCATTGGTTTGGGAGAAGATACGGGGATGCTGGTAACAGGCGGCAATAAAATGGAAGCTATTGGCAGCGGTTTGGTAGTCATTATTGACGGGCATGATATTCTTCATTCTAACATTGCTGATATTCCGGATGGTAATCCCATCAGTATTGAAAACCTGAGAGTGCATTTCTGTGAGAAAGGAAATGGGTACCTGGTTAAAGAAAGAAAATATTTGCCGGAAGCCAGCGATGGGGCTGTGATTAAAAAGCAGGTGGATATAGCATAGATTCTACAGGCAACTTTATTTGTTTTTTGGGCATCTGTTAAAGCAGGTGCTTTTGTTTTAAATTGTAACTCAAATTTTTTAATATGAAGAAAATATTATCACTCATTATGGTTGTGGCCATTGGTTGTGCATTTACTGCACAAAAGAAAACTAAAGTTATTTTCTTCGGCGATTCTATTACTGAATTGGGGGTGAAAAAAGACAGGTATGTTGGTTATATCCTGAAAATGGACAGTATGCTTAAAGTACAGAATAGGGGTGATGAGTATGAGTTGATAGGTTCCGGCATAAGTGCTAATAAGGTGTACGATTTATATTTAAGACTGGAAGAAGATGTGCTGGCAAAAAATCCTGATATAGTGGTAATTTATGTTGGGGTAAATGATGTATGGCATAAAACGTTGTTGGGTACAGGTACAGATGCTGATAAGTTTGAAAAATTTTATCAGGCAATTATTAAAAAATTAAAAGACAAAAACATCAAAGCTATTCTTTGCACACCAGCCGTAGTAGGGGAGAAGAATGATATGAGTAACCCGTTAGATGGTGACCTGAATAAGTATAGCAACATCATCCGTGACCTGGCAAAGAAAAATAATCTTCCTTTAATTGACCTCCGGAAAAAATTTATTGACTACCTGAAAGACAATAACCCTGATAACAAAGAAAAGGAAATACTTACTTATGACCGGGTACACATGAATAACAAAGGCAACCAGCTTATTGCCGATGAAATGTGGAAGGTGCTGAAGAGCCTTTAAATTGTTTTCACCAAGTAATAATTCTTTTTCCCTTTCTGCACCAGCAAATATTGATCATGTAATAAACGGCTGCTATCAATTTTGAAATCAATTCCGTCAACTTTTTTCCTGTTGATGCTTACCCCGCCACCCTGCACTGTTTTTCTTGCCTCACCCTTACTTGGGAAAATATTTGTTTCTGCCAGAAAAGAAACTATGTCAATGCCAGCAGCAATTTTATCTTTTGCAAAATCAATTTTCACTACACCTTGCATTCCTTCAAGGTCTTCAACACTTAAACTTTCTGCCTGGGCTGTTTGATTGAAAAATAATTTTTCTGTTGTAGCGGTTGCCTCTGTCAATGCTGTATCTCCATGTACAAACGTTGTTACTTCTTGAGCCAGTTTTTTTTGCAATAATCTCTTACCGGGATCATTTTTATGGTCTTTAAGAATTGCAATTACATCATTTTGGTTAAGAAATGTAAATACTTTAATCCATTTCTCTGCATCTTCATCACTTGCATTCAGCCAGAACTGGTAAAACTGGTAAGGGGAAGTTCTGTTAGTATCAAGCCAGATATTTCCGCTTTCTGTTTTGCCAAACTTTCCGCCGTCCGCTTTTGTAATCAACGGACAGGTAAAAGCAAATGCTTCGCCACCAGCTTTTTTTCTTATCAGTTCAGTTCCTGTTACTATATTTCCCCACTGATCGCTGCCGCCCATTTGCAGTTTGCAATTTTTGTGTTTATAAAGCCAGTAAAAATCATAGCCTTGTACCAATTGATAAGTAAATTCTGTAAAACTCATTCCTGTTTCACCTTCCAATCTTTTCTTCACACTGTCTTTACTCATCATGTAGTTAACGGTAATATGCTTTCCCACATCACGGATGAAATCGAGAAAAGTAAAATCTTTAAACCAGTCATAATTGTTGACCATTTCGGCAGCATTTTTCAATGATGGGTTGAAGTCGAGATACTGCATTAATTGTTTCTTCACCCCTTTCTGGTTATGCTTCAATACTTCTTCACTTAACAGGTTTCTTTCTTCACTTTTTCCGCTTGGGTCACCCACCATGCCAGTGGCACCACCAACCAACGCATAAGGTTTATGCCCCGCTTTTTGCAAGTGAACCAGTAGCAGAATAGGAACAAGACTGCCAATATGCAGGCTGTCGGCAGTAGGATCAAAGCCAATATAGGCAGAAGTCATTTCTTTGTTTAGTTGATCTTCTGTACCGGGCATAATGTCCTGTATCATGCCTCTCCATCTTAATTCTTCTATTAAATTCATTTCTAAAGCAGTGATTTTCAGCAAAAGTAAGCCAGAATAGGGTTGGCCGCTATCCGGGGCAATATTTTTCTAACCAGTTCGTTTTCAATAGCTGGTCTTTTTGCTCCACAAACCTATGATTTTACAGGCCTAAAGACTAATTTTACAGAGACACCGTACCTATTGAAAGCATGTCTTATACCATTGCTTATTAGAAAATTCAATAAATGAAAACGAACCGCTTATACCTGACCCTGCTGACAACTTTATTTTTCTTATCTGCCACCGCACAATTTCGCAAATATTCCAACGAGTTTTTAAACATCGGAGCTGGTGCCAGAGGGCTTGCCATGGGTAGTGCACAAGTTGCATCTGTCAATGATGGCACAGCCGGATACTGGAACCCTGCCGGCCTTGTTGGGGTAAAAGATCACCCCCAACTCAACCTGATGCATGCAGAATACTTTGCTGGCATTGGTAAGTATGATTATGTAGGCGTTGCGCTGCCTACCGCTAACAGTAAAAGAACAATCGGTATCACCGGGCTTCGTTTTGCAGTGGATGATATTATGAATACTTTGTTTCTGGTAGAGCCGGACGGCTCACTTAACTACAACAACATCCAGGCTTTCTCCTCTGCTGATTATGCATTTATTTTTTCTTTTGCACAAAAGCTAAAAGAAACAGAGAAGAAGAATGTTCATTTTGGAGTTAACGCTAAAGTTATACACCGTAGTGTAGGCAAGTTTGCTAAAGCATGGGGTTTTGGATTGGATGCCGGGGTACAGATATTCAGCAACCAATGGCGGTTTGGCATTGCGGCCCGTGACATTACCAGCACCTTCAATGCATGGTCTTTTACATTTACTGAAAGAGAAAAAGAAGTACTATACCTCACCAATAATGAAATTCCAGTTAAGTCAACTGAACTTACTGCACCAAGATTAGTCTTAGGTATTGCAAGAGAATTTAAAATAGGTAAGAAATCCAGTCTGCTGGCTGAGGCAAATGTGGATGTAACATTTGATGGTCAGCGGAACACAATAATAAGTTCAAACCCGGTAAGTGCTGATCCAAAAATGGGGCTGGAACTTAACATCAACAATGTTTTTTTTCTGAGAGGGGGAATTAATAATTTTCAAAAGGCTTTATCTGATGGTGATACGGTGAATCAAAAGAAAGTCTGGATTTACCAACCCAGTGCAGGAGCAGGATTTAAAATTCAGAATGTAACTGTTGATTATGCCTTTACAAACCTCGCCAACCAGTCGAACCCATTATTTACCCATGTTTTCTCTCTGCGGTTAAATTTGGTGAGTAAAAAAAATGATTAATAAAAAGAACTGTACCTATAAACTCTACTTCATGAAAAAATTTTTACTTCCAATCTTGCTTTTTACAAGCTTGCTGGCTCAGTCGCAGGTTTATAATAACGAATGGATAAATTATAACCGCACCTATTACAAATTTAAAGTTGGTGCAACGGGTTTACACAGGATCAGCCAGCCTGCACTTGCCTCATTGGGTATAGGCAGCACACCGGCAGAACAATTTCAATTGTGGAGAAACGGGCAGCAGATCCCTGTTTATACTTCAGTTCAAACTGGGCCAATGGGAGGCAGTGATTACATTGAATTTTGGGGTGAGATGAATGATGGAAAGCCCGATAGTGTTTTATATAAGGATCAGGATTTTCAGTTAAATGATAAATGGAGCCTCGAGACTGATACGGTATCTTTTTTTCTTACCGTAACTCCAACGGGGGGTAATCTTCGGCTTACTCCGGCTGCTAACAATCTTCCTGCAGCTATTCCGGCAGAGCCGTATTTTATTGCCACAGTCGGAAAATATTATAAAGACCAACTGAATCCGGGATATGCCGCTGTGGTGGGAGAATATGTATATTCATCTGCCTATGATCAGGGTGAGGGTTGGACATCTTTCAACCTTTTTACCGGGCTAACAAAAACTGAAGGTCTTCCTTACCTGAGCACTTATACAGGGGCTGGTGCTCCCGTGCCGGTGTTGAAGGTTAATGCCAGCGGTAATGCACTCAATCCAAGAACGTTTGGTGTAAGAATAAATGGCCGGCAATCACCAGAACAAACAATGGATTTTTTCGATTACAAGAAATCAGTTATACCAGTTACGGTAGCTGATATCAGCAGCGGATCGGCTGTTATAGATGTAAAAAATAATTGTGCTTCCCCTAATGACAGAATGGTAATTGCAAAAATTGAATTAACGTATGGCCGGACTTTTAACTTTCCGGTTGGCGATACAACCAGTAACATAGCTTTTGAGTTGCCGGCCAGCCCCGTTGCTGGTAATTATCTTGAGATAACAGGTTTCAATTACGGAACTGTAAGTCCTGTTGTATATGACTTCACTAACGGAAAAAGATATATATGTGACATTACCGATCCAACCAGGGCAAAAGTGCTTTTAGCACCTTCGGCAACAGCCCGAAAATTATTATTGTTTAGCCAGAATCCTGCAATAATAAAACCTGTTACTTCATTGCAGCAAAGAAATTTCGTTAACTATGGCCTTGCAACCAACCAGGGAAATTACCTTATTATTTCTCATCCTGCATTAACAGTTGGTGCAGGCGGTTCCAACCCTATAGAAGATTACAGGGTTTATCGCAGTTCAGCAACAGGAGGAAGCCATACTGCAAAAATTTATATGATTGATGAGTTGGTTGATCAGTTTGGCTTGGGTATTAAAAAGAATCCGCTTTCTATCCGGAATTTTATCCGCTGGGCCAGGAATACATACGCTTCGCCTGTAAAAAATGTATTGCTTATCGGCAAAGGATTGAGCTATCCTCAATATCGTCCGAACGAAAATAATCCCGATGTTGAAAAACTGGCCTTCATCCCTACATTCGGTTATCCGGCTTCTGATATGTTACTGGCTGCAGAACCGGGTCTTAATGAAATTCCTAAAGTGCCTATAGGCCGTATTTCTGCAATTGATGCTGTTGAAGTGGCCAACTATCTTGCGAAAGTGATACAGTATGAACAACAGCAGGCATTTCAATCACCTCTTATTATTGATAAAGCATGGAACAAAAATGTGGTTCATGTAGTAGGTGCCAGTGATGCCAGTCTTGGTGCTATTCTGCAGTCGGCTATGGATAATTACCGCCGTGTTATCATTGACACATTTTATGGCGCCAATGTAAGTACTTTCAGTAAGGTAACACCAGATCCTGTGCAGCAGGCCAGCAGCGAGAAACTTAAAACTCTCTTTCAGGAAGGCATCGGTTTATTAACTTATTTCGGACACTCTTCCGCCAACACACTTGAGTTTAATCTTGACAACCCCGACCAGTATAATAATACAGGCAAATATCCGGTAATGATTGTGATGGGATGTAACGCAGGTAATTTTTTCAATTTTAACACACTCCGGCTTCAAACCAAAGAAACACTTTCTGAAAAATTTGTTTTGGCTAACCAGCGGGGCTCTATTGCTTTTATTGCCAGCACACACCTCGGTATCGTTTACTATCTTGACATATATAATACCCAGACTTATAATTCTGCCTCAGTTAATAAATACGGAAAAACACTTGGCGAGTTAATGGTTGAATCTATTACTCAGGTATATAATCTTCAAACGCAAAACGATTTCTATGCCAGGTTTCATTGTGAACAAACATCTCTTCATGGAGATCCCGTCCTTAAGCTTGACATATCAATGGCCAAACCGGATTATGTAATAGAAGACCAGTTGCTGAAGGTGACACCGCAGTTCATATCGGTAGCTGAAACACAGTTTAAGGTGGATGCAAAGTTTATGAACATGGGCAAGGCCCTCAATAAAAAAATTGTAGTTGAATTGAAACGTACTTATCCAGACCTTACTACTGTAGTTATAAGGAGGGATACTATACCAGGTATCCGGTATATTGATTCACTTTCTTACAATCTTGATATTGTACCTACCAGGGATAAAGGGCTGAATAAAATCAGTATTTGTATTGATGCTGATAATGTGGTTGATGAAATTTATGAAACGAATAATTGCATAACTAAAGATGTATTTATTTATGAAGATGAAGCAAGGCCGGTATATCCTTATACCTATGCTATTGTAAACAAGCCAGACATTAAGCTAGTGGCTTCTACTGCCAATCCTTTCAGTGGTTTGAAACAATACACCATGGAAATGGATACTACCGAATTCTTCAATTCTTCTGCTAAGGTCAGCAGCACCATTAGCTCAACCGGAGGAGTACTGGAATTCAGCCCTGGGTTAACATTCAGGGACAGTACTGTGTATTACTGGAGGGTAGCCCCTGTACCATTAAGCGGACAGCCAGTATGGAATAAATCTTCTTTTGTTTATTTAAGCAACAGCGGCCCTAATGCCAGTGACCCCGGCTATAATCAATCTCATTTCTTTCAACATACGAAGTCAAACTACGACCGGATTAAACTGGACTCTGCCAGCCGCATATTAAAGTATCTGTCAAATACTCATAACTTATTTCTGCGTATGGGTACCTATATTACCAGTGGAGCTACCTCGCAGACATCATTGGCTGTATCGGTGGATGGAGTGGCAAGTATTCGATTGATGAACTGGTTCTCCTCATTGGTATTTAACGTAGTTGATCCTGTATCTTTTAGTGTTTGGCAAAACCAAACGCTGACACCTGCCACCTGTCCACCTATTCCTGCCGGTCCGCCAAGCGGATTCGGACTTGGATTATACGGCAGCACTGCCATTAATGATTGTTTTGGCAATATCAGATATTTCAATTTTGAATATCGCTACACTGATACTTCAAGCCGCAGGAAAATGATGGATTTCATGAAAAATGTTGTTCCGGATGGATATTATGTAATAGTGCGGAATTTTACGTTGAACCCTATCTATGGTTACCCGAATGCATGGGCTGCTGATTGGGCTGCGGATACTGCTATACATGGCTCTGGAAAATCACTTTATCATTCTCTTAAAAATGCAGGATTTGCCGGTATAGATTCATTCTACAGAGCCCGGCCATGGGGTATTGTTTACAAGAAAAATGATCCGTCATTCACCCCTAAATGGTTAGTGGGTGAAGGTATGTTTGATAACCCAACATTGTCTGTTGATTGCCAGGCTTCTGATACGCTTGGCTTTGTTACATCTCCGGTATTCGGACCCGCCAAAGCATGGAAGCAATTAAAATGGAGGGGCAGCAGTGATGCAAATCCGGGGGATGTAGCTACTGTTAGTGTTATTGGTATAAAAAATGACGGAACAGAAACTACCTTGTTTAGCAATCTAACAACAGCACAACAAAACTTTGATATTTCGTCCGTTAATGCAACCACATACCCCAGCATTAAACTAAAGATGAGTACCCAGGACAATGTGAATTTCACTCCGTACCAGCTCAGCTACTGGCGGGTAACTTATGTGCCTGTGCCGGAAGGAGCCATTGCTCCAAACGTTTATCTTAAAGCGAAAGATTCCGTAGAACTCGGCGAACCAATGGATTTCAAAGTGGCATTCAAAAACATAAGCGAAGTGCCATTCGACAGTTTGAAAATTAAACTGGTAATTACTGATAGAAATAACATTCCGCATATAGTGCCTATCCCGAGAAAGCGGCCATTAGTGGTTGGCGATACACTTCAGATAGGGGCTTTGATTAATACAACAACGCTTCCGGGAGTGAACACCATGTATCTTGTCGCTAACCCCGACAATGATCAGCCGGAGCAATATCATTTCAATAATTTTGCTTACCGGAATTTGTATGTAAAACCAGACAGCCTGAATCCTTTGCTGGATGTAACCTTCGACGGGGTGCATATCCTGAACCGGGATCTTGTTTCATCCAAGCCGGATATTATTATTAAGTTGAAAGATGAGACCCGTTGGATGATACTTGATGACACATCGCTGCTTACCCTGCAGGTACGTTTTCCCAATGGAAGTCTGCGCAGGATTTATTTTAATGGTGATACTGCCAGGTTTATCCCCGCAGGTCAGGCACCTAATCCTGATAATACAGCTATGATCAATTTCAAACCCTACTTCCCGGTGGATGGTGAATACGAAATGATTGTTACAGGAAAAGATAAGAGTAACAATAATGCCGGAAACATTCAATACAGGGTTTTATTTGAGGTTATTAATAAGCCCATGATCTCAAATATGTTGAATTACCCTAATCCATTTACTACTTCTACGGCCTTTGTGTTTACTGTTACGGGTAGTGAAGTGCCGCAGAATATTAAAATTGAAATCATGACCATTACTGGTAAGATTGTCAGAGAAATTACCAAAGATGAATTAGGATCACTGCATATCGGCAGAAACATTACAGACTTTAAGTGGGACGGCACAGATCAGTATGGTCAAAAATTGGCAAACGGTATTTACCTGTACCGTGTGGTTACCAATCTTAATGGCAAATCATTGGATAAGTACAAAGGCACTGATGACAATACCGACAAGTATTTTAATAAGGGTTATGGTAAAATGTATCTGATGCGCTAAAAAATATTCCTGAATACGAAAAGTCCTGCTTCGGCAGGACTTTTTTTTACGACACCGATAAGCGAATTTTGCCCCATGGCGAAAATAAGTATCAATATAGCGACCGGAAGTTTGCAACAACAGGAAATGATTGTGGGGATTGACCTGGGTACCACCAATAGTCTTGTGGCTATTATCCATCCGGATACAAAAAAGCCTGTCGTATTGAAAGAGCATAATGGTGCTGCCCTTGTCCCTTCTATTATACATTTTGGCAAAGGGGGAGTAGTTACCGTTGGCGATAAAGCAAAAGGCTTTCTGATTAACGAACCCAATAACACAATTTTTTCTGTGAAAAGGTTAATGGGTAAATCCTTCAATGATGTAAAAGACAAAACCACTTTTTTCACTTATAAAGTAATTGATGATAATATGGAGAGCCTTGTGAAAATTCAGGCAGGTGCTGCATTTTATTCACCCGTTGAGTTATCGTCTTTTGTTTTAAAAGAACTAAAAAATAGGGCAGAACATATCCTAAAAACTCCTGTGTCTAAAGCTGTGATAACAGTGCCTGCTTATTTCAATGACACACAAAGGCAGGCAACAAGAGATGCCGGGAAATTAGCCGGGCTGGATGTACTTCGCATAGTAAACGAGCCCACGGCGGCAAGTCTTGCCTACGGATTGGGTTTACGAAATGATGAAACCAAAACTGTTGCAGTATATGATTTAGGTGGCGGCACATTTGATATATCTGTTCTTCGTATCAATGGCGGAATTTTTGAAGTATTGTCTACCAACGGGGATACATACCTGGGCGGGGACGATTTTGACCAAGTGATAGTACAACACTGGATGTTACAATGCGGGATAACTGATGAAAAGATCGAAAAGGATAAAGGCCTCGCACAAGAGTTTCGTTTGCAGGCAGAAGAAGCGAAGAGGCATCTTAGCACCAATAATTTTTTTACAGGATTAATAGCTGGCTATGAATTGAAATTATTAAGAGAGGAACTTGAAGAATTAATAAAACCTTTTGTTGATAAAACAATCAAGTGCTGCAAAAATGCATTGCAGGATGCCGGATTAACGATTAATGATATAGATGAAGTAATAATGGTTGGTGGCTCTACAAGAGTGCCATTGGTAAAAAGAACTGTCAGCGATTTTTTCAGCAGAAAAATATATGACTCAATGAACCCCGATGAAGTAGTTGCATTGGGTGCAGCAATTCAGGCAGACATCTTGGCCGGAAATAATAAAAATTTTTTATTGCTGGATATAACACCACTTTCACTGGGTATAGAAACGATGGGTGGCCTGATGGATGTGCTGATTCCACGCAATACAAAAATTCCTTCTAAAACCGGGCGACAATACACAACACAAAAAGACGGACAAGGAAGTATGCGGATTTCTGTCTTTCAGGGGGAAAGAGATTTGGTGAGAGATAATCGTAAGCTGGCAGAATTTAATCTTACTGGAATACCCGGTATGCCGGCTGGTTTACCAAAAGTGGAAGTGACTTTCCTGGTGAATGCGGATGGCATATTAGTTGTAAAGGCAAAAGAATTACGAAGTGGTATAGAGCAGAGTATCGAAGTGAAACCACAATACGGGCTAACGGATGCAGAAGTAGAAACAATGTTGCTGGACTCAATAACTCATGCTAAGGAAGATATACAAGTAAGGGCTTTAGTGGAAGCTCAAACCGAAGCCAATCAGATTATAGATACTACGGCACAGTTTGTAACAAAGAACAGGGAATTTCTTACGCAGCAGGAATTTATAGAAACTGAATCAGCTATGCAAACGCTGTCAGGCTTATTAGTAAACGGGAGTAAAGATGAGATTCATTCGGGGATTGAAAAACTGAATGAGATTTCAAGGCCTTATGCAGAAAGGTTAATGAATGAGGCTATCAGTACCGCAATGAAAGGAAAAAATATTACTAAATAGTATTGTTAAATGAAACTTATCCCAAAATGGCTGTTGGCTATCAGTTTGCTTTTTGCGGCAGGTAATATTTTTATTTTTATCAATCGGAATAAAAAATTTGAATATGTAAAGTATTCGGATATGGAGGATTTATATCCGGGTGAAGCCAGTACTTCTTTTTTAAATAAATGGAACAAGAACAATCAACTATTCACTGCGGCAGAATTAGATCAGGGAAAATCGTTATTAAGAGAGCATGTGGGAACAGACACAGTTTCAGATGAAAAAATTAAAGTGATAAGAATTGCCAGCTGGTTATATAAATCATTTTATCAGCAGCAGGGAATGCCGGATGCTCAGCTTTCAGCATTAACCCCGTTTCAACAATACAACTATTTGATGGCACACAAAAAAAAGAAGCTTTGGTGTGGTCATTTTCAGCGAATGTTTGGTTTTTTTTGTACTGCAGCAGGTATTCAAAACAGGTATGTAGAAATTGTTCCTTTAAAGGACAGTGTTAATGTCGGGTATCATGAGGTTAATGAAGTGTATCTCCCGGCAATCAAAAAATGGGTGATGGTGGATATTACCAGGAACCTATTCGTTATCAGCAAAAATAATCAGGCTCTTTCCGCAGCCCAGTATTTTAATTACAGGTTGCAGGAACAACCTGTAAATCTTTTAATTACATGCTTTGACAGCACTACATTTCTCAACAAGTTGCTGCCAAAAGAAAAGTTTTCAACCGACATATATTTTAATAAAAATTATTTTCTTCGATATTATATCAATTTCAATCTTTCAGAAGTGTATTCACCAGTTCAAAAATTCAAAAGATATGTTTTTGCTAAACCCTGGTATGAAATATACAGCCCTGGCTTTTCAGGCTCAAATATTCTTTTCAGAATAAAACAGTTTTTCTTTTTTGGTTTACTGATATTAATGGTAATGATTCTGTTCTATCTAACAAAGAGTAAGTTGAGGCACCAGGGAACTAGAAAAGAAAGTGTTAAGGAGTAAATATTATATAGGAATTATTTTCAAACAATTTATTCTTTTGTAAAGACGGGTGAATCGTCAAAAGGTCACTTTTTTTATTTATAACAATCAGGATTCTCTGGTTTTTCCATTCTGCCGGTTGCGTACCTGTTTGCAGGAAATTTTGCATTGTTATAATCCGATCTTCTCTTTTTGGAGTGTTGAAGGGATGGGACACCCATGAATTGGCTGGAGCATACGCATTAACGAGGTAATTAATCAGCGGTGCATTACCCGTCAGTAAATCTTTTGAAGTAGTAGTTGCTTTTAAAAAAAATAATACCTTTTGTGTATCATTGGTGATATGCCCTTCCCATTCTGTTGTTTCTTTTTTCCGAAGGATATTTACAGTCCACAAAAAATTATCAGACAAAAGGACAACAATCAAACCGGCTAATAACCATTTTCGGCTCCTTTTAATTTGAAGGTAGTTGATAATCCAGGCTAATCCTGGTAATGACAACAGGAACAACCCTGCCCAAATGTATCCCCGTGTAAAATGAATAGGCTGCATTGGTTTTATAAACCATTCATGTTTTGATAAAACAAAAGCAATTAAAGCCCAGCAAAGAAATAACCGTTGATGCGGGACGGCAAGAAATTTTTTAACTGGTCTATTGATATAAGCAGAGAAAAAGGATAAAGCAGCAACCAGGCAATATGCTGGAATTGCAATCATAAGACTATAAGTCCATCCGGCACTGTATTGGGAAAATAACTGCCGGTGTTCCGGAAAAGTATTGAGGTATATCATATAATACCACAAATGAAAAGCCGTAATACCAAGAATTCCTGCCCAATACCAGTAAGGGATACTCTTGTTTTTACACAATAGCTTTTCAAAAAAAAGCCAACCGTTCATAATCAATAAATATTCTATGCCTGTGAAGGGATGAGAAATAGAAAGAAACAGGGATGCTAATATTGCTGCCGTCCATTTTTGTTTTAATACGAGATAGATAATCAATAGGAATAAAAAATGATAGTATGCTTCAAGAGGAATGAATAAAATTCTGCCCCAATTAAGGCCCCACCAGCCATTGGCAGGATCTGCAAGATGAATCCCGTCAAGCCAATCGGGGTATGCATGGCCAGACAGTATTAATGAACCGGCTAACCCAGTAATGGCAGTCAGTCCACCACCCCAGGTGAACAATGTTGCAATCAAAGTTTGTTGTTTATAATCAGGCAGTAAATGGCGAATAATTTTAATGCCTAAATAAATGCAGAGTACTGCCATCAGTAGCCCAAACAACGAAAAAAATAAACCTGCGCCAATCCCCATTTTCATTGACGTAGCAAAAAGAAAATTTACCGGTTGAAAATATATATGGGGAGAAGATGGGTTTCCGTCAAAGGGATTTGAATAAAAAAGGGAAAAGCTATCCTGGTCCAGGTATTGATGGGCATAAGACATGTACAACACATTCTCGTCAAGCGTAAAGCCGGTAGGGTTCAGGTTACTGCTGTGATAAAAGTAATGATGTAAAACAAAAAGAATGACAGGCAGCGAAAGAAGGATTGCTAATAGTATCGGTTTTCTCCTGCTCATTTTATGATTGATGGTTGAACCTGTTTTGACGGATTAAAGATACTATCCAGGATACTAAAAGCAGGGTTAGTGTTGCCAGCATTACCCACATCGCTTTTATCGTATTGCCAGGGGTAAAGTGAAAAACAATAGTATGCTTACCGGCTGGAATTGTAATACCCATAAAACTAATATTAGTTCTATTAATGACTGTTTTTTCTCCATCTATTGATGCTCTCCAGTGATGATGATAGCTTTGAATAACCACAAGATACCCGGCGGATAATCTTTGAGTTTCAATTTCGAAACTGTTGGCAGTAAGTTTTTTAATAACAGCCGTATCATCCGGGTCACATGCCTCTCTTACATCAGTTGCAATATCAGCAACTGCATAACGGCAACTATTATTAAATTCAAGAAAGGCAGAATCTTTTAATTGTATAATTGTGTCAGCAATATAAACTACTGGCGATGAGGAAACATATCTGTAAAGAAAATTATTGTCAATAAATTCACCCTGCTCTGTCAGGAAAGATGGTGAATTGGTAATATGACTGATGCCGATTTTTTTATTATAGAAATAAGCAAGTCCAATTTTATCAAAATCAGCCAGGGCATCTTTACTATTTTCCCCAATAGTCTTATCAAGTCCGGTTAAAGGAAAACCTTTTGGAGCGGAATGAATAAAAGCATTAATTTCTTTAGGAGAAGTTTTACTAACAAACGTAGCTGGCAATACAAACTGGGCCATGATAAATAGGTTGGCAACCCATAAATAAAAAAATATTCTCTTGTGACTAAACGATTTTTTTAACAATAACAGGAATGAAACAAGAAAAAAGAGTTGCACCAATCCACTTAAAACAATGGCATCGCTAAAACTTATGCTGTCAAGTATATTCTTTAAAGCATCTCTTAATTGAGAAAGTTCGAATCCAAAGCCCTGCGTCAGAATGCCAGACCTGGTGAAAGCTATAACTGTAGCCACAAAAACAAAACCAGTAATAATCCAGGTTAATTTTCTGAGTTTGTTTATTTCAATTGGGGTTAGTTGGGTGCTCAATATTTTTTTTAAACCCGGGGTAGCCAGTAGCAATATTGAAAAAATAAAAAATAGCCTCATCTGGGATGGATGACGGAAGGTATCCATCAGCGGAACTAATTTGTAACAAATTTTCCGAACTGGTGTTGCATCGCCAAGACTAAATAACAATGCGAAAAGGGCAAGGCAAATTAATAAGATATTCCGTCTGTTTAGTTTTGGTGGAAAAGCTGCTAATATTATTATTGTAAATAGACCGGCATATACATTTCTGCAGGTTAAATCAGTTGAAGTGATTACGTCATTAGCTTTGATTGTGGTGGGAAATATAAATGAAAGAAGATGCTGCCACTCAAAAGAGTTAACTATTGAACTCTGGTAACTTGTTCCACCGCCCCGCTGGTAGTAAGGTAAAAGATCAATAAACGAAACAATAGCTGGTAAGGAAAGCCCTGTAAATACTAGTAGGAGCAAAAGATGTTGCTGGATAAATATTTTCCATGAAACAGCATTTGCCACTTTATTTCTGCTGCGGCGTATGAATGTAATAATAAAAAGTGCCAGTAAAAGATAGCCAGTAATAATTAAAAATGAAGGATAACCTGCCGTAAACAAAAAATATAAAGCTATACCTGTTTTTATCGCATTACTGAAACTTACCGAGTCAAGGGTTTGTAAATAGTAATGAATTACAAACGGTAAAAAAGCAGCAGCAGCAAGCCAGTTGATTAACTGGCCGCCTAACATAATACCACTCAGCATATAACTTACAGCTATAAGTAAAGCTGTATACGAATGTTGCACCAGGCGGTTTGTCAATTTATACATGCCCACGGCACCAAGAAAAATATACAGCAGGTTTTCATAATGGAATAAGGTGAGGTCATAGCGACCTATAAATGAAAAAAACCAGACAATTGGATTCCAGGCACCACTTTGCATATCTCCCTGTATAGGGTATCCGAGATATATGTAGGGATTCCAAAAGGGCCATTCACCATTCCGTAGTGTCTCACTGATTTGAAACCGGTAGGGTAGGAAATAATGAATTGCATCATTCTTTACGCTGAATATACCGAAGGTAAGTGGCCAGTAGGCCAATAGGGCAATAACCAACAGCAACAAATAGTTTTTGTAATGAATTTTATTCTGTTGAAAAGAAGTGAATACCTTCATGAAGCTATTGGCCTTTTTGTGAGTTACAAAATAGATAAAAAATTCAGCAACGGCCTCAATACTTGTCTTCCTCTTTTCCTAAAAGAATAAACATCTGTGATGTTTTGGCAAAAGGACGGCGGATAAAATCAAAAACGGCGAATATAGCACTGATGGGTGCAAAAAGCCAATGAAAAATGATTGGTCTTTGTACTGAGATGCGAACAATTTTTCTACGGTGCAATGCTGCGATGATACTAAATGCCCAAAATGGGGCTCCCTGTGTATATTTTAGTTTTTTTATTTTTAAAGAAGTGGATTGTAATAATAGCCGAAAACTCTTTTCAGAAAAAATAACCCAATGCCTTGGGCAATGCAAACCACCCCAATATGATTTTTTATAAAGCCGTGCATCCCAGCTATCGGTGTTTGGGGTTTTAATAACAATTATTCCACCCGGTGCAAGTAATGCCTGTGCTTTTTGTAAAACAGATACCGGGTCAGCTACATGTTCTATCAGATTAAGCATGAGAATGAGGTGAAACTTCTTATCATTATTAAATGTTTCAATCGTTCCTTCAAAATAGGAGTGACCATTTCCCTCTGCTATATTTTTTGCCTTTTCATCTATATCAACAATTTGAGTAAAATTGATCCGGTCGTCTGTTTTCTTCAGGACATCAGGCATCCATCCGGTGCCGCCACCAATATCCAGTACACTAATTTCACTCACCGGTATTTTTTTTAAAATTTTTTTAAAGAAACGTTTATCTAGCCATTCTTTTAGTTTTACAACAATATTTTTTGATTTGTTTGTAAACGAATAATAGTTGGAAGGGTATATTTTTTTTAATTGGTTCACCGGAACCGGATGAATAAAAATTGTTCCGCAATCCCCACAACCATAATAAGTAAATTCTTCTTCCACAGAAAAATATTCATAGTCTTTAGCCACACTCCAGGTGCTGATATTTTTTTGCTTGCAAACAGGACAATATGCAGGGGTTAAACTCATAGAGCAGCAAGTAGTTTCTTTAGGGTAGAGGTGTAAGTTGTTTTAGATGCTCTAATGATAAGAGTAGTCTTTTCACTTTTTGAAAGAAATGCTTCGATATCTTTTAGTCGTGTATAAGAAATCAATGGATCCCAATGATGAATCAAGTGCCGGGTAAAACCAGCTGAACCAAAACTGCTGTTAACTATCGTATGAACAAACAGGCGGCTTACTTTTCCATGTGGTTGTTTATAAAAATCAGTTGAATGATGTGCCAGCTCATCCCGGTGTTCCAATATCTGTCGTAGTGTAGCAAAAAAAGGAAAGAAAATACCAAAGCCCAATATCCAGGCAATAGCAAGTGGCCAGTTATTGGTTAAGAACGCAGCAGTAAGAATAATTAAATGGAGAAATGCTCCGGCTACAAGCATCTTCCTGCTTTGTTTCACTTGTTCATTTGTTAGTACATCATTTCCTTCTTTTCGCATCATTGTTCTTAGTAAATGGATGCCGGTTAGAGTTTCTACTACAAACAGTTTCGTTAAGGCATGAAAATAGGAGACCTCGGCATCCTGCGGTGTTCCCAAATGTACATGATGTTGCCAGTGGATCTTCCGGTACGATTTTAATGACAAGCCAAATGGCAGACAAAGAAAAATTGTAGCCAACCTGTCATTCATTTTTTTATCAGGATGAATATTGAAATGCCCTGCTTCATGTATGAATAAGGCGAGATATGCAGCAATATAGCCGATGAGAAAACTGCCAGCTGGTACAATAATCCACCAAAAAGAATGAAAATGATAATCAAGAAAAATAATTACTCCTGCAGTTAACAATAGGAAAAAATAACCTTTTAAAATATCGAAAACAACTGCGGAATAGCGGGGTTGTAAACTATTCCTGAAAAGAGTGTAACTAATACCACTGCTATCAGTCACTTCGTCAAAGCCAATTCCTTCAAGATTATTTTGCATAGTGTATTTGCAAAACTATGTATAAGCTGCGAAAAGAAAACCGGGTATTATCCTGTCTTTTTCCAAACGGCGATAATGCTTTTGCCAAAGCTGTGAAAGAATAACTGGTCTGTCACTTTTGAAACAGGCACCATCCAATTATCCCAAAAGAGAACCTGTTTCTGCGTTGGGTATTTCTTACGGAGAAACAGTTTGTTCATCAATGCAGCAAAATAGCCCACAGAATCATAATACCTGCTGCTTAAAAGTTGAAGCTCTACCCGTGTGATATTTCGAATCATCTTTTTATTATATCGGCGGTGGTGACCAATAACTTTATCAAACGGGTTGTACAAGAATTGAAAAGCAGGGGACAGTACTATAATATGGCCACCTGCATTTAAAAGAGCAGCAGCTTTTTTCATTTCTTCTGCATCTTTTTCAATATGCTCCAGCACATCTATATAAATAATAGTATCAAATGTGGAAGTTGTCTGGTCAACTGTTCCGAATAGAAGCTGGCAGTTGGTAGGCAGCTCTTTAGCTTCTATTTTCTTTTTCAGTGCTGCACACATTTCTTTATCAGGTTCCAGCAATAACCATTTTGCGGCAGAGCCATCATTTAGCAGCAGGGTAGTAGCACCGAGGCCTGCACCAACTTCCAGTACATTTCCTTTTATGTAAGGCTTTATTTGTTCACTGAAATATTTTTTCCAATGCTTTGCATGTTGAAATAGCACCAGTTCGTCACCCTCGTATTTAAAAGAGTCAGTCATTTACTAAATAGTTTCAACAGTGCCGGTATAATCTTTATAGTGTTTGGCCGGAATGAACTTTCGTTGCGACTGTGAAGAGAGGTAAAGGAATATGGTAAAAAGTGAAAGAAGGAAACTTTGCAGCAGAATAATCAGCATAGCAGATACAACAGTTGATGTCCATCCCGG
>JANNCC010000270.1:0-7357 GCA_031386125.1 Chitinophagaceae bacterium | reverse complement strand
TCACTTTCTCTTCTTGTCAGCACTTCTAATTTATCCGGGTTCAATACTTTCACTATGTTTTCAAAAAAGCCTTCGTTGCTTCGCCATAGAATATCAGTTTTTTTACTGCTGATATCAAAAGTGGCAAGGAAAGGCAGATCGCCTTTTGGAGAACTTCCCGTTGGGTTATTCATCAGCAGTTTGGTACCATTGTCCACTAGCTTTATTACTTCACGGCCCCATTTATTTTTTTCTGTAACAGGACTACCGGGGTTGGAGTAAGCATCGGTGGTATTTCTTTCCATCAGTTTTTCTATTTCACCGGTAGAAGGATTGTAGCGGCTGGTTTGTGTTTGTTGTTTTCCCGTCAGCCCTTCAAACACCAATGCAAAAGTTGCTGTGCCCCATGCAATTCCCCGGTACCTCATTTTCGTTTTGAACATTTGTGTTTGCTCCATATTAAAAGGTGCGGCTAAAGCATACACAGCATCATGGTAGTCTATATTTTTTTTGATGAAACCACTGTCAAGCGGCATGCACCAAATGATAGTGGCCGGTTCGTCATCCCTCCAGTCAAAGCCGCGGGGCACCATCTGCACATTGTCATTACCACTGGGTGCTGTTTCTGCGGAAGGAAGGTCAGCCATTTGTTTTACAGGCTTTCCGTTCATGTCGGCAATAAACACATTGGAAGGAAATCCTTGCGCAGGCACTGTGTAAGAGAATGGTTTCTTCAGTGTGCGGACAATCATATACTTTTTATCAGGCGAAATATTGATGCTGCTATAAATAGCCGGAGAGCCGATTTTTGTTTCAGTACCATTTACATTTCTTACTAATTGTGTGGTAGCATAAAATTCATACAGTTGCGCATCATAAGGATTTTTAATTAAATCCTGAAACGTAGGGCGGGGTGAAGCCTTACCATAATTTTCCTGTGTAGTAGGCCCTTTTGGCATAGCAGGCTTTGGTGGCGCAGTCGATGCCGGCTTAATAGCAGTACGGTACAATAAAGTTGCTGCATCATACCATTGATAGCCGCCGGTGATTACATTCAATGCGGTCTTATTTATTTTCATTGCTTTTTGTGTGGCCACATCAATTACATAGAGATCTATATTGCTACTGGTGGTTTGTGTAAAAGCAATTTTTTTATCGTCGGGGCTCCAGGAAATACTGCCTGCATATAATGGAGAGGGCAGACCGGTAATTTTCAGGTCTTTGCCGGAGGCAATATTTCTAAGAAAAAGATTATTGATAAAAGTCTGGCGGCTTGGTGCATAGTTGGCCGGATTGATACGAAGGCCTGCAATTTTTAATTCAGGTCTTGCCAGCTCTTCTACCGAAGGATAACTGTTGGCTTCGGTAAACAACATCCATTCACCCTTGTCGTCCACACTTATTCCCGGTGTAGGTTTTGCCATCAGCATATCGGCAATATCTTTTGGCGGCAATGTATATGCACCGTCATCCTGTGCTTTTAAGGCAATTGAAGACAGCAGAAAGAATACAAAAAGGATTGGGAAAAAGCGGTTGGTTGACATGATCAAAGATTTAGTTGTTCAAGTTAAGCAAGTAATAGCTTTTGAAAAAGCCATTGGTGTAAAAGTATGATTAGTAGATAAACTGCCGGCTTTATTAAGGAAAGACTAATTCATCAGCATTCTGGTTTTTTACTTTCTGGAACAGTACGGACTACGGGGAATAAAGTACAACCACGTTGTGAAAATCACTTAGCTACCTTTACAGGGCTGCCTGCCCACACCAACGGGGTGATGCTTTCTTTGGGAACGCCAACCAGAGGGAGAATTATGTAACCAGCGACAAATACGACGTTTTGTTATTAGCGGGACACCTGCTATGGCAAAAGAATGCTTAAATTTATTTCCCATTTAAACGGAACATTTTTGTTATGATCTTCATCATGTATCTATTTTTAGCCTGTGTTACTGCCGGCACACTTCCTTCGGCACAAGAACAGGAAAGAACAGAAATAACAATAGTTCATGAATTATTCCGACTGAGGAATGAACACAAAGCTGATTCGGCCGAACAATACTTTGCTGATACCGTTCGGGTGTATATGAAATACTTAAGAAATGTACCAAAGAAAACGATTACCCGGACCGATAAAAGTTTCTGGAAGACCCACCCCAAAAATAAATTTGAAATGACAGCACCCGTACAAATTACGGTGGTAGCAGGCATTACTACAGCCACAATTATTGGTAAAGAATACCTTGATGGTACAGCATTTCAATATGAGAAAATTGAAATAAAGTTTGACCGGAATAAAAAAATAAATTCTTTCAGAGGGTTTAAGTGGAAGAAAGCAAGTTAAACAGTTTTTTTCGGTGGTAAATCAAAAGCTACTGCCTCATGTTCAAAATGCTCGTTATGAGAACCATCGCAAAACGGTTTATTTTTTGAAAGACCACAACGGCAAAAGGAAACAATTTCTCTTCCTTGTAAATTATACACCGCACCGCTTCTATCCACTACTTCAAAATCGCCTTCCACTTTCAACGACCCGTTATTGTTAACGGTGATTTTTGTTTTTGACATATTGCTTTTTTTTAAAAGTACTTACTAAATGCAAATTACCGGCAATTAAAATTATTTATGCCACGGCAGAGTGTAATAGCTTCAGTAGTTGGCAAATACTGTCTAACTTCATTCAATTATGTTGACTGTCTGGCAGGTTATAATTGGCTTTGGATTAATTGTTTTAATAATCTTATTTGTCTTTCGTATAAGTATAACAAAAGACATTGTTTTGTTGCCGGAGAATTACAAGGAGTTACTAACTGATTACGTAAAATTTTACCGGCAACTGGACGAGGGCGGAAAAGAACAATTTGAAAAAAGAGCGGAGCATTTTTTGTCTGCGGTGAAAATAACCGGTGTCAATGCTGTTGTCGAAGACCTTGACCGGCTTTTAATTGCATCCGGTGCCATTATCCCTGTATTTGCTATTACGGACTGGCAGTATATCAACCTGCATGAAGTTTTATTATACCCCGGGGCATTCAATGAAGATTTTGACCAGGCAGGTTCGGACCGCCCTATTGCAGGTATGGTGGGTAACGGCCCCATGCAAAATGTAATGATCATTACCAAATGGCAATTGCGGCAGGGATTTATTAATGACCAGGATACCCACAACACCGCCATTCATGAGTTTGTGCATTTGATAGATAAAATGGATGGAACGATGGATGGTGTGCCGGAAATCATTTTGGAAAGGAAATATGTAAGCCAATGGAAAGATATGATGGATACAACAATCGGACAAATGAAAAGCTATGGATCCGATATTGATATGTACGGAGCTACTAACTCTACAGAATTTTTTGCTGTTATTTCAGAATACTTTTTTGAGCAGCCAGGCTTATTAAAAGCAAACCATCCCGGGCTGTATGAAATGTTGGAGAGGATATATAAGACGAAAGGATGATTCTTGCAACGGCGTGATGCTTTCTTTGGTATGATCAACAACGGGGGAAATTTTTATTTTGTTTATTGGATAGAAGACTACCGGGAACGGGGAAGAAAACACCAACCACGGCGTATTGTTTTATGCAGAACACCTGCCGGAACTTCTTTTAAATAATCGTCAAAAGTTGTTGCTTTGCATGAATCAATTTTGTGGGGTTAAGGCGTAGGGGATAAAAGTATTTTTTTAATCAGCACAATTTGTCCGAGATGGTAATGGGTATGTTCAATAATCCCGTGAATATTTCTATAATAATTTCCATATTTATCTCCCCAAAAATCTTCCCATAGCTTAGCCTCCGGTATCTGTTCTACCAGGCTGGCTAATTTTTCGGCCTCCGTCATTGTTTTGTCCACCAATTTTTTCCAGTCTTCCTGGTTATGGATGGGTGTAAGGTTGAAACTATATTTATCACTGGCAGTAAGGGGCTCTCCGTTTAATACTTTCAGTACAACACCTACATAATAATTCATATGAAAAACGAGCAGGGCAATGGTATTAAAAGAATAGACTTGTGTGGTAGCCTGTTGCCAGGTTACACCTTCCAAACTTTCTTTAAGGTTTACCGAAGTCCAGTTTCCTCCAAAATGGATTTCCCGGAAGTGGGTTGCTATTTGTGCTGTTAAGCTCATGAGTTTAAATTTTAGTCTACTTGCCACAAACAATTGCCTTGCTATAATTCCTTGTTTAAATTATTAAAATAATATACGAAGAGTAAAGGTTGAGGATAATGTTATTTGACAAGCCCCTGCTTAATTATTCCTTTTAAAACAGCCATATCCACTTCTTCCAGCTTATTAATATACAAACAACCTTTTCCTGTTTTATATTTTCCTAATTTTTTCAGCAGTGCCGGTTGCTTTTGCACCGCACCGGAAATATATAAAGTGAGGTTTTGTTTGCGGGGAGAAAATCCCATGATAAACCAATCCAGTTCCCGGCCGCTTTCATATTTTAAATGCCGGTCGCCAAAACCAACAATAGCCCGGCCCCACATTTTGCCTTTGCCTTTGGTAGCCTTCTCCATCATCTCCATAATGGTGAAAGCATCTTTTCTTTTTTGTGCCTCCGGAATTTTCTTTAAAAACGCCTCAACGCTGAGTTCAGTTTTTTGGGTTTTTAATTCTGCCATGTGAGAAAAATTTATATTGGTAAGATAATAAACTATTGTTTCCCTGCAAATTCCTTTGAAGGGTACTTGGAATGCCAGGGATGGGAGACTATAGCAAAAGGGTAATGGTTTCTTTTGTGAACAACAACTGCTGCAAAAAAACTGCTTTTATCTTAGGTTTTCCAATCTCGTTGAGGCTGATGGTTAGTCGCAGTATTTATCCCGTACCAATGGTTGGTACTAATCATAACCATTCAGCATATTTTACTTTTTAGAACTCTACGCACAACCTTTAGACCCGGTGGGGAAGAGGCAGGCTATATTTTTCTGAGTTTGTTGCGGGGATGTTTGTAGGTATTATGTACCGCATAAACTACCACCTGATTTTCGATAATTTCATATACAACTACAAAAGGAAATTTCTTAAGCTTTACATCTCGTAGTACTTTCAGTGGGCCTTCATCAATGTAGCTGTAAAATGTTGGATTGGCTGATAGCTCAGTATATAGTAGCTGCAATGCATCAAGAAATCTTTCTCCAAGACCGGCTAACTTTTCTTCATAATAGTTTTAGGCATCAATAGTATCCTGATGGGCTTCCTGTTTTATGATGACAGCAAATGACATACTATTTCTTTTGCTGACGGGCGGCGTTCAATGATTCTTCGGGAGTATAAGATTGGCTGGTACCGTTCAGGTGGTTTTGTCTGCGCTGATGGAATTGTTCAATATCTTCCTTGGTATAGTGCCAGTTAATTTCATCTTCCAGCAAGGTATAAATAGCCTATAGTTTCTGCTCATCGGCCACATCAATGTACTGATGTAGTTTATCTCTCAATGACAATGGAATACTCATAGCTTTTGTGTTTTCCCAAATTTGCTCCTTTCTGGCTAAAGCTGCAATGCTGGTAAAACTGGTCGTTTCCGAGGCGAGTGTCAGACGGTCTCGCCTTAGGCGAGATGTGTTGGCTTTGCGGCATCCCGACTTTGATCGGGACAGGCTTCGCCGTATTACGGATTTGTAGACAATAACGCCGGGTTCACTCTGCACAGTGCGGCGGAAACCCGGCAGGGAAGAAGGATACCGGTTTAACCGGGCAATACGGGGTTCATGGGTTGAGTATATATTTACAAAAAATTCTTTTGCCTAAAAAAACTTCTCACCTGTTACCTGTTATTGTGTTGTCGCAGTTTGCGGGAACATCATTATGGTTTGTTGGCAATGCGGTGTTGCCGGAATTAAAAGAATATCTTCAGCTAGATCAATACGCCGTAAGTCATGTTACGGCTGCTGTTATGCTCGGTTTTATTGCAGGCACCCTGGTTTTTGCCCTGTTTGCATTGGCAGATCGCTTTTCCCCGGTACGTTTGTTTTTCATCAGTTCGTTATTGGGAGCATTATTTAACACCGCAGTGGCATGGTGGGCACAAGATGCGGCCACACTTTTTATTTTTCGTTTTCTCACCGGCTTTTGCCTGGCAGGCATTTATCCTGTAGGAATGAAAATAGCTGCAGACTGGTATGATAAAGGGTTAGGAAAAGCAATGGGCTACCTGTTGGGTGCTTTGATATTAGGCACTGCATTTCCACATTTATTAAAGAGCCGTGATTTTGGATTACCGTGGCGATCCATTTTGTATTGTACATCCGGTTTCGCAGTGGTTGGGGGTTTCTTAATGTTGTTCTTTGTTGGTGACGGGCCGTATAGAAAATGGCCAGGTGCTTTTCAGTGGAATGCTATACCAACCATCTTCCGTTCAAAACAGTGGCGGCAGGCAGCATTTGGCTATTTCGGTCATATGTGGGAGCTATATACATTCTGGGGATTTCTTCCGTTGATGCTGGAACTATATGCCCGCAATCATACTATATCGCTGAACATTCCCTTACTTAGTTTCCTCATCATTGGCAGCGGTTGTTTATCATCCATTGCCGGGGGATATTTATCGCAAAAATTTGGCAGTGCCAGCATTGCTTTTACAGCTTTGTTTATTTCCTGTTGCTGTTGTTTTCTTTCAGGCTTATTTTTTTTAATGCCTGTCACGGTTTTTTTACTGCTGCTATTTGTTTGGGGATTGACTGTTGCTTCCGACTCACCCCAGTTTTCTACATTGGTAGCACAATATGCACCCGAAAATTTTAAAGGGACAGCACTAACCATTTATAACTCCATCGGCTTTCTTATTGCTGTTATCAGCCTGCAGGTAATGGACCGGATCTTTCATTCAGGTGGTGTTGCTGGGGGAACGAACAGTTTTTTGTGGCTGGGTATTGGCCCGTTGATCGGTCTGTTATTATTTTATAAGCAGCTGAAAAAATAGGAAAGCAAACTCTTGGATGATCTGTTCTTTTTACGCAGTGGCTGGTGTTTTCTAGCCTTTGTTGGTATCGTTAGCAGAAGAACGGCCGGTTGTGTGTTGTGTGATGGCTTCACTGTTGCTGGTGGTAGAGAGCTTGTCGAACTATGCCCGGCTGCTATGTCTGCACACAACACACGGCAACGGCGTGGTGCTTTCTTTGGAACACCAACAACGGCGAAAAAGCGGTACGGTCTTCCCAGGCCATTTCAATAATGCGGTCAATATCTTTATCGGTTACTATCGTTTTGTAAATGTTTTATCGTACGGCATTTGTCACTGCAATATTTTACTTCTTGCCAAACTGTTGCCCATTTTTTGCGCCAGGTAAAGGGACGTTTGCAAACCAAACAAATTTTCTGTGGTAAATCACCCTTCTTTTTTTGTTTCAACTTTGTATAATCAGTTGTTTAA
>JANNCC010000268.1:0-1640 GCA_031386125.1 Chitinophagaceae bacterium | reverse complement strand
GCCAGCTGCATTCTTTCTTCTAAAGCTAAATCAATAGCCCCCCCACCCGAAAGGGAAGCCCCCCCGAACTCCGTTCCTTCCCTTCCCTTCGCTTGGGAACCCGCTGGGGGGTTCTCAGCGTCCTCAATGGAAGGATATACTACATGATGCACAGACTCTACTTTCGTACCGTCCGAATTAGTGAATCTTTTTGTTACTGCATTCAGGTTTTGAAAAACAATATCACTGAAGAAAGGCGCAATTGGTGCGATCAATCGGGTGATTGTTTCCAAACATTCATATAAGGTTTGATACGCACATATTTTATCCTGTTCATATTCTCCTTTCCAGAAACGGCGACGACAAAGACGAACATACCAGTTACTTAAATGTTCATCTACAAAATCTTCAATCACCCGGCCAGCTTGTGTTGGCTCAAAGTCATCCATATATTCATTTACTTTCTTCACCACGGTATTGAGTGAGGAAAGAATCCACCGGTCTATTTCGGGGCGATGTGCCAAAGGGATATACGTTTCTTTAAAAGCAAATCCATCTACATTGGCATACAATGCAAAAAATTGATACGAATTATAAAGTGTACCGAAAAATTTTCGTTGTACTTCTTTAATACCATCGAGGTCAAATTTCATATTGTCCCACGGTGATGCATTGGTAACCAGGTACCATCTGGTAGCATCTGCACCAAAAGTTTCAATTGTTTTGAAAGGGTCCACCACATTACCTAAGCGCTTACTCATTTTGTTTCCGTTCTTATCCAGCACCAATCCGTTTGACACACAGGTTTTGTAAGCTACGCCCCCACCCCCTAAAGGGGAGTTTTGAGGTGTCCATCCTGCAACATCCTTCATTTGTTCTTCAATACTTTCCTGTATCATGCAACTGATAGCATGCAATGTATAAAACCATCCTCTTGTCTGGTCAACACCTTCTGCAATAAAATCAGCAGGATAACTTTGAGCAAATAATTCTTTATTTTCAAATGGAAAATGTAATTGCGCATAGGGCATGGCGCCAGAGTCAAACCACACATCAATTAAATCAGGAACCCTTTTCATTGGCTTGCCTGATTTGCTTACCAGTATGATAGCATCTACAAAAGGCTTGTGTAAATCCAGGTTTTGAGTTTCGAGTTTTGAGTTTTGAGATGTACCCAGGACCTCATCGGCTCTTTTGGCTTCGGAAAGTAATTCTTGAATACTACCGATACAAATTTTTTCTTCCCCATCTTCGGTTGTCCATATGGGTAAGGGAGTACCCCAGAATCTTGAACGGCTCAGGTTCCAGTCCACTACATTTTCTAACCAGTTGCCAAAGCGGCCTTCACCGGTTGATTTTGGTTTCCAGTTAATGGTTTTATTCAGTTCCACCATTCTTTCTTTTACAGCCGTGGTTTTGATAAACCAGGCATCCAGCGGATAATAAAGAATAGGTTTATCTGTTCGCCAGCAATGCGGATAATTATGTTCGTATTTTTCTACTTTAAAAGCACGGTTTTCTTTTTTCAACTTTACCGCTATGTCAATATTGACGTCCACATAGTTCGGGTCGTCTTTATAATTTTTTACATACCGGTTGCTGAATTCTCCCAGGCCTTCCACAAATTTTCCCTGCCTGTCCACCATCGTTAAGATGCCGAT
>JANNCC010000221.1:0-13956 GCA_031386125.1 Chitinophagaceae bacterium | reverse complement strand
ACTTGTTGCTCCTCCTATATCAGTAAAGCCAGCAGCGCAACTTGTTGTACTGCTTTGCCATTGATAAGTTAATGCGCCGCTTCCCGTTGATGCTATGCTTTGTGTAAATAAAGCCGGGTCGCCGCTTACACAAAATGCCTGATCTGATCCTACTGTTCCACCCGTAACAGCGTTAACAGTTACAGTTATACAATTGCTGTTGGCTGTGCAGGCAACTGCATTCAGTGTGCTGGTGGTTACCCTGCGGTAATAGGTTGTTACTGCTGCTCCCGCTGGCGCATCATAGGTTGTACTTGTTGCTCCTCCTATATCAGTGAAGCCAGCAGCACAACTTGTTGTACTGCTTTGCCATTGATAAGTTAATGCGCCGCTGCCCGTTGATGCCACACTTTCTGTAAATGCTGCCGGGTCGCCGCCGGAACAGATTGTCTGGTCTGCTGCAACAGTTCCGGCGGTGACATCATTTATTGTTACAGTTATACAATTACTATTGGCGGTACAAGGTACTGCATTCAGTGTGCTGGTGGTTACTCTGCGGTAATAGGTTGTAACCAATAACCCTGCAGGTGCATCATACGTAGTACTTGTTGCACCTCCAATATTTGAAAAGCCAGCAGCACAACTTGTTGTACTGCTTTGCCATTGATAAGTTAATGCTCCGCTTCCCGTTGAAGCTACACTTTGTGTAAATAATGCCGGATTGCCACCTGAACAGATTGTTTGATCTGCTGCAACAGTTCCGGCGGTGACATCATTTACAAATACAGTTACACAATTGCTGTTGGCAGTACACGGCACTGCGGTAAGTGTACTTGTGGCAACCCTCCTGTAAAAAGTAGTGACCAATAAACCTGCAGGTGGATCATAGGTTGTTGCTGTTGCTCCTCCTATATCGCTGAAGCCCGCAGCACAACTTGTTGTACTGCTCTGCCATTGATACGTTAATGCACCGCTTCCCGTTGATGCTACTGTTTGTGTGAATGTTGCCGGGTCACCACCTGAACAGATTGTTTGATTTGCAGCGACGGCTCCTCCTGTAA
The DNA here is from genome assembly GCA_031386125.1 of Chitinophagaceae bacterium. Taxonomy (GTDB): domain Bacteria; phylum Bacteroidota; class Bacteroidia; order Chitinophagales; family Chitinophagaceae; genus JJ008. Next base: position 12,916 of record JANNCC010000221.1, on the reverse strand, counting down.
CACCGTTAACCGTTACCGTTATACAATTGCTGTTGGCAGTACAAGGCACTGCGTTGAGTGTACTTGTTGTTACCCTGCGGTAAAAAGTTGTTGCCGCTACACCTGCCGGTGGATTAAAGGTTGTTCCTGTTGCTCCTCCGATATCGCTGAAACCCGCAGCACAACTTGTCGTACTGCTTTGCCATTGATAAGTCAGGGCTCCTGTGCCGGTTGATGCAACAGATTGTGTAAATGCTGCCGGGTCACCGCCTGAACAGATCGTCTGATCAGATCCAACTGTTCCGCCGGTAACATCATTTACAAAAACCGTTACAGATGCACAGGTAGTAGTATTGCAAATACCACTATATCGTACAAAATAAGTTGTGTTAACAATAAGTGCTGGGGTTGTATATGCATCACCCGTAAATACAAGTGTACCTCCGCATGATCCGGTGAACCATTGTGTAACAGCTCCGGTTCCTTTTACACCTCCTGCTACAGTAAGAGTAGCTGTGCCTCCGCTGCACACAGTGTTAACCCCAGTAGTACCCGTAGGAGCTACTGACAAAGTATTTACTGTAATATTTGCCCTGGCAGGTGATGTTTCACTCGCTGGTATATTATCCACCTGTGCATTCACTGTGGCAGTGCCACCCGTACCATTTGAAGTGAAAGTATTAATAGCTTCTCCGTCTGCTTGTATTGATAATTCCTGAGGTGCACCCAGTGTTCCCAAAGTTGAGGTCCAGGTTAGTGGCAACCCGATTAAGACTGGCAGATTTACCACGGCAATCACTTCACTGGCTGAGTTTGAAAGAAAACTGGCTGTTACCGTTGAAGTATGACCTAAGTTGGATGGAGAACTGGCACAAATCGGGTTTGGCGAAGCCGTTGTTTTTAACTGAAGCCATTTGGTAAGTGTCATAATAGCTCCTGCTGCTAATGCAGTTGCATCATTGGGCCCGGGCCCTGTATTCACTCCCCACCAGTTGTTATCAGCAATGGTGGTATGTATAGTGGCTCCACCTGCCTGCCCAATAATATTTGCTAATGGCGGAAAAGCGACATTTAAACAAGTGTTACCAATAAACCGGTTGAACCGGATTGTTGCAGTTCCGTTGGTACTCATGATAGCACCGGCATGGCCGCCAGGATTTTCTGCCTGGTTATTTAAAAAAGTATTTCTTTCTACTAAGTAAGTGCCACCGGAGCCACCACCCGATAAATTTACTGCACCACCATCACCACCGGTATTCGCACCTACTGGTCCTGTATGATTATTTGTAAAAGTACATCCGGTTATAGTCGCTGTTCCGCCCTGTGAGTTAAAACTTACTGCGCCGCCTGCACCTCCGCATCTGTTGTTTGTAAAAATGCAGTTGGTTATTGTAAGACTGTGATTATTGAGGCTGGAGCTTGCAGAAATGGCACCACCATTTCCTATTTGTGAATCAAAATTGGAGATGGTGACATTTGTAAGGGTGGTTACGGCACTTGCACCACCTGCAATGATGGCTCCTCCACCACCTGAGTAGGGCACAGCACCGGGGCCTGTATTATTCAATGTTATATTCTGCAGGACAAAAGTTACAGTACCTGTTCCTGTACTAAATATTCGGTTGTCGGTAGTTTGATTAACAGTTAGTAAACCCATCCCAGGGCCATTGATTGTAATATTATTTCCATTGGCAGCATTTCCCACTGTCATTTGTCCCAATGTAAGATTTATGGGGCTTACTACAGCACCACTAAAAGTAATTATATGAGCACCCGGCTGGGCTGTTGCTGCCTGCACCGCTGAGCGGAGTGTGATCTGCCCGGGTGTGGCCGTTTCACCAGTTACCAGGTTCACAGCCGGCGCATCAATATTTGAATTGACAATATAATTCTGGGCAGATACAGGTATTGCAAAAAATAAAATCAGGGCAATCTGTGTGCCAATGGTTATAAAAAAGCGTTTTGTTCTCATATAAAAGCAGACTTGGTTTAGGTTCTAAAACAGAATAAATTAATAGGGAGAATAATTAGAATAAGCCATATAAGTTAGTTGAATTGACTGATCATTATGGCTTTCCAGGACAAGAAATTAAAGGTAAATAGTATTGGCCAAACATACAAATTTCAAAACGACTTCATACACAGATTTAAAGAACACAATTTTTTATAAAAAGAGGCGGAACTTTTGAGAGAATGTTATTTAAACTCCTCCTTTGAATATGAACAAATGATAATAAATCCTTGTACTGCGTTACCAGTTTCCACATAGCACTGACTACCTGGATTGCAGCTGCGTTATAAATAATTTTTTATCGCTTCAACAACTTTAAGGTCTTAGAATTATTTCCCTGTCTTACTACAGCCAGGTAAGCCCCCCCTTTAAGATCTGCTCCAAACCTGATCTGCCCGGCGCCATCATTTTTTTCAAGTTGCTTCACTATCCTTCCCATCGCATCATATACAACAACAACTATTTTTTCATTGTTATCGCTTTCCACAATCAGTATAAACTGATCTTCGGTGGGGTTAGGAATTACTTTTACTTCAAACAAATCAGCCTGAGGCTTTGGCTTTACTGGTTCCTCTGTAATGACAGTTCCCCTTGTATATACCGGTGTTTCGCAATTAGCCGTACAATTACCGAGGAAGTCGCCATGCGCCAAATGAGCATCGACAGCATTAGCATTTACACAGATCTCATGGCAACCGTTGCCGGTCGTATGACATATTCTCACTTTTGCATTGCCGCTATTGCCTGCAAAGCAACGGGCATCTTCTGCATAAACGCTAACCGTACAGGTGGCCACACACCCGTTGGCGTCCGTAATGGTTGCGGTAAATACTGCATCCTGCATGAGTGTAACATTTACTGAATAGAAACCGCCGGATACTGCAACGTTACCCGTAGAAACAGGTATTAAGCCAGGGCCTGATGCAGGACAAACATTATTACTATTCGTACCACCTACACCTGCCCATAATTCATCACCGGAACTGGTGATAACATTACAATTCATTGGACGGTTCATGGTAATTGATACACTATAAGGTGCTGTTCCACCTGTAGCTGTTGCTTTAATGGTCGCCGATTGATCTCCTGCAAAACCAAAATAAAGCGATGTATTATTAGTAGAACAGGTAGCCACTACTGCATTAAACACAGTTACCGTTACCGTTGCACAGGCTGTAGTATTACAGCTACTACTGTATCTTACATAATAAGTTGTTGTTACAGCCGGAGAAACAGTGATGGCATCTCCTGTGCCTGCTGAAGTTCCTCCGCATGATCCGGTGAACCATTGTGTAACGGCGCCTGATCCTTTAAATCCACCAGCCACTGTTAATGTAGTGCTACCTCCACTGCAAACTGATGTAGTACCAGTAGCACCGGTGGGTGCAGTTGACAATGCACTAACCGTAACAGTTACGGTTGCACAGGAAGTTACATTACAGGCGCCATTATATCTTACATAATAAGTAGTGGTAGTGCCCGGAGAAACAGTGATAGCATCACCTGTGCCTGCCGAAGTTCCTCCGCATGATCCGGTGAACCATTGTGTAACAGCACTAGTTCCTTTGAAGCCGCCATCTACAGTTAAAGTAGTGCTGCTGCCATTACAAATTGTTGTACTGCCTGTAGCACCTGTTGGCGCTATTGATAATGTGTTTACTGTTACCGTTACTGTTGCACAGGAAGTTGTATTACAATCGCCACTATACCGTACATAATAGGTTGTCGTAACAGCCGGAGAAACAGTTATGGCATCGCCTGTGCCTGCTGCTGTGCCGCCGCATGAGCTGGTGAACCATTGTGTGACAGCACCTGTTCCTTTGGAGCCTCCATCCACCGTTAAAGTAGTGCTGCTGCCATTACAAATTGTTGTTGTACCTATGGCACCTGTTGGTGCTGTTGAATTAGTATTTACTAAAACTGTTATTTCTGCACAGGAGGTAGTATTACAATCACCACTATATCTTACATAGTAAGTGGTGGTAGAAGTTGGTGAAACAGTGATAGCATCGCCGGTACCTGCAGCAGTGCCGCCACATGAAGCGGTGAACCATTGCGTAACAGCGCCTGTTCCTTTGGAGCCCCCATCCACAGTTAAAGTAGTACTGCTTCCGTTGCAAATTGTTGTAGTGCCGGTGGCACCGGTTGGTGCAGTTGAATTGGTTTTAATAGTAACTGTTACTTCTGCACAAGCAGTAGTATTGCAAGTGCCGCTGTAACGAACATAATAAGTTGTAGTGGTGGCCGGAGAAACAGTGATAGCATCACCTGTGCCTACTGAAGCTCCTCCGCATGATCCGGTGAACCATTGTGTGATAGCACCTGTTCCTTTGGAGCCCCCCGCTACTGTTAATGTTGTACTGCTTCCGCTGCAAATTGTTGTAGTGCCGGTGACGCCTGTTGGTGCAGTTGAAGAAGTGTTTACATTAATACTTGTACCGGCGACAGGATCTGCGGCAGGTATGTTATCCGCCTGAGCATTAACTGTTGCAGTGCCTCCGGTTCCGTTCGATGTAAAAGTATTGATTGCTTCACCGTCTGACTGGATGGTTAACTCCTGCGGTGCACCCAATGTTCCTAATGTTGCTGTCCAGGTAACACCCAATCCAACTAATGGAGTGAGGTTAACCGCAGCAACAGCATTGTTGGCCGAGTTGGATAAGAAACCTGTTGTAACAGTGGAAGTATTACCCGGCCCATCCGCCGTATTGCAAATGGTGGCTGGTGATGCTGTTGTTTTTAGCTGCAACCAGTTAGCCGCAGCAGTACCAAGAATATCTGAACCGGCAGGGCCTGTATTTACTCCCCACCAATTGTTATTGGTAGTCATGGATGCCACTACACCACCTCCTGTTGTAATATTTTTTCCTGCCGCCGCAGTAGCTGTATTGCCGATGATGCGGTTAAAATTTATATTGATAGTACCCGCATTAACAACGGCAACTGAAGCACCACCGAAGATGGCACCGTTGGCAACATTGCCTGAAAAAGTATTACTTAAAATATTGGTGGTGGTGGGCCCAGGTGTCGTTCCCGTAATATTAAGAGCACCACCTTGTGTACCGGATGAATTTGCTGAAAATATACAACCAGATATTGAAACAACTCCACGGCCTGCATAGTTAATAGCACCCCCTGCTGCGGTGGTAGCTGTATTATTTGCAAAAGTGCTGTTGGTGATTGTTAGGTTATGAATGGCCGCTGCTGAACTTTGAGAAATAGCACCGCCATTAGCAGATGCCGAATTTAAATTAAACAAACAATTGGCTATAATAATTGCATCACTGGGCCTGCCTGCAAGAAGGGCGCCGCCACTTACCGGTGCAGAAGCAACGCCACCGGTTAATCTTGCACTGGAAATGCTGAATGTAAGATTGCCGCCGCCGGGTGTGCTATTCGGATGAACATCAAATATCCTGTCGGTGCCTGTTGTTTGAGATATGATTGTACTGGCCGCACCTGCGCCAATAATATTTATTGTCTTTGTACCTGTTGTAGTAGCCAGCACATCAAGATCACCGATGGAAGCGTTGGGTGCAACTGCAGATTCACCGGTACCGGGAATACTGAGAATAATCGTAGCGGCGGGAAGAGTGATGGTAACTGTGGCCCCGGCTGGTTCACCATTGCTGGCAATAATTGCTTCCCTTAAACTGATCAATCCGTCTGCACCGGGTGTGCCTGTTAATGCAGCAATGTTTGCAGTGTTCCCATCCACCACATCGGCCGTGGCAGTTACTGATATACTTTGTGAATAAGCGGACTGACCTGCTATGCAAAAAATTAATGCAACTAAGCTTTTAATTACCAACGATACTTTTTTTCCATTAGCCCCGGGCTTAAAAATTGGTTGCATTTTATACTAATTTAAAAGGTTTAAGAGAGACAGTTTTAACTTCTAATCAGTCAACCAGGTAATCAAGGCAAATGGATTTTTATGATATAATATTCCGGTTTCAATTTTCTGCTATGTCCTTGGTGGGAATACCCCCTGCAAGGCAATACAAAAATTGAGAGTGAGGTAAGGCATCAAATTGTTATGCGGCAGGCTGCTACCGGTAATGCCTGATGCATCTGGTTTCATTATCTGGTTGGGTGGACCGGCTTTATACAAAAACAAATCTCTATCGGCACCGGGTGCTGATGATACGTTACTGGTAGGTATTGGTAAGAGGCCATCACTATTATTGGCTCTCATTGTATGGGTATGGGACGGTATTTCAGTTGATAATAAAGTAACTGTGTCCGACCCGCCGGTTTCGCCAAGATCATGCAGGGATAAGCCTGGCCCCTGGCCCGGGTGCATAGGCGCACTGCCCTGCAAATTCGGAAGAGCAAAATTACTCTGGCCATTGCCACCATAGGTTGTTCCCAGTAATGAAAACAGTGCTGTATTCTGACTTAATGGCAACAGTTGCCCATCGCAAAATGCCCAACCCCTTGGGGCAAAATTGAAAGGAAAGATTCTTATTTCGGCTACAAATGGATCTGCCATAAAAAATTAATTTATTAGTTCTGTGAAGGAAATATTCCCTGGAGTGCAATACAAAAATTCAATGTTAAAAAAGGCTGCATATTCAAGTGGGCCTGGCTGCCACCTGTTGGTAAAATTATTCCTGCATCCATTGCTGTGTTAATGGTTTGGTGAAAAGCCGCTGCAGGTGCTCCCGCCGCCCAATAGGTGGTGCCGGTTGCATACTGCTCATCAGCCGTTGCATTGGTTACATTAACAGAATGGGCATGTGCCGGTAGCTCCTGCAAGGTTATAGTATGTGCCTGTTCTCCTGCTCTTTCTCCCAATGTGTGGGTGGCACCCTCATGAATAGGCACCCGGCCACGCAGATCAGGAAGAGCAAAATTAACCTGGCCATTACCACCATAGGTTGTTCCCAGCAATGAAAACAGCGCCTGGTTCTGGTTGATAGGCAATAGCTGTCCGTTGCACTGAGCCCAACCCTGGGGTGCAAAACCAAAAGAAAATATTCTTACTTCAGATAAAAAAGGTTCGGCCATTGTATAAAAATTTACTTAAAAAAATATTGATTCACTTCACAGTTGATAAATATTAACTGGGAGAAGGAAAAATTCCAAACAGTGAAATAATAAAGTCCACACACAGGTAAGGTTGAAAATTAGTATGTGGCTGACTTCCCCCGGTTGGGCTTAACGTATTAGCCGGTAAATTTACATTGGCGCTGCCCGGTCCTGTATATTGCAAAAGTGCTGGTTGTGCAGCCCATACATTATTAGTTGGATCGGTACTGGTACCATTACCGGAATTAGCAAGAGGCACATGTGTATGGTTAGGGATCTGGTTAACGGTCAACGTTATTTCTTCCGCCCCTCCTGTTTGCGCTAAAATAAAACTATTGCCCTGGTGAATAGGCACCCTGCCTCTCAAATCGGGCAAGGCAAAAGTGGATTGACCGTCGCCGCCATAGGTAGTGCCAATTAACTGGAAGAGTGTTTCGTTTTCAGAAATGGGAAGTAGTTGCCCTTCACAAAACATCCAGCCAGCCGGAGCAAAGTTGCCGCCAAACATTCTTATTTCTCCAACATAAGGTTGTGCCATAAGTAAAAAAGATTTATTAGTTAAAGTAACATACTAGTAAGAGGGAAAAAGTATAAGCAGCAGAAGACAGGTTGTTTTGGTTTAAGAAAAGGTTTTTAAGTAACGAGATTCTAAAACTAAAAAAAATAAATTGAATAAAAAAAATAAAAATGGAAAAACTGGTTTATTTAAAAAAATTAAACAAGACTTAACCTTGTTCCCGGCATTACCCCAAATTGCTTTAACCTCTTTGCCAGTAAAAATCCTTCGTCGATATAAATTACCTGTACACAAACAGCCTGATTGTTAAGGGATGCTATTACTAAACCACTTTCATCAATGGAAATTATTGTTCCGGGTGGTTGTACAGGTAATGCCGCTGCCTCAATGCAGGTTGCTTCCATTACCCGTATTATCTTGTTGTTAAGTTTTGTAATGGCGCCTTTATTCCAGGGGTTGCCTGCATTTATCAATGCAATGATGGTAGCAGCATCCATCACCTGCCAGTTGATACTAACATCTGCGTCCACCTGTTTTTGATAATGTCTTGCTTTTGCTTCATCCTGTGGCCGGGATGGGATTGCTATATCAAAACTGAGCAGCTTAAATAGTGTACCGGTAAGTTTGGTGGCTGTATAAGAAAGCTTTTCGTTTAGTATGCCATGTGTATCGGCAGGGTCAAGTTTTATCATTTCGCTGACTACCACGGGGCCAGTATTAAAATCATCATCCATTTTATGAATAGTGACAGCAGCATATTTTTCTTTGTTCCGTATTTGCTGAAAAACCGGGTCAGGTCCCCGATAGGCCGGCAGCAATCCCGGATGCACATTATAAAAGCCTTTAACCGGCAACTTATAAAGTGAAGAGGGAATTTTATAGGGAAAGGACAGCATCAAACCAGTATCAGCAGCATGGATCTTTATTGTTTCTGTTATCTTTTTTTTAAATGTTTTCTCAGACACTGTTACAACAGGAATACTTGCACCGGTTAAAAACATTTTTGTGTGTTCAATCATCTCTTCGCAATGTTCCGGAATGACTACTGCTACCAGTTGCTTAAGAAAAGCCAGTTGCTGGAGGGCAGGCAGTGCAAAACGTTCCCCGCATAGTGCTATTACTCTTGGTTCACTCATTTGATTAATCAGTAACAGAGATAGGTGTTTGTCCACCCGGAGCTTGGCCCTGTCAACGGGTCGGCCACAAATTTTTCCCATTCTTCCTCTGCATTATCCGCCAGGGTTACCTGCAGGTCTTCCGTATTGTTTTTTATCAGCCCTTTATAAACAGGAGCGGTAAAATAATTTGTTTCGCTATTCAATTTCAACTCTCCACGGGGGCTTTTTATAACAGTTGTTGCAAGATGATTGGCCACTGAAGCACCATCTGTATAATTCTCTTTACAATTATTTACTATCTCCTGTATGACCAATGCTGTTTCCCATCCCTGGAGGGCAAAGAGGGATGGTTCTCTTTTTGTTTGTGCAGTAAAAATATTTTTGAACTCAGCATTTGCTTCATTATCCGTTGCTGTATGGTAAGGTAAATGGCCTTGTATTGAAAAATTAAAGCCGTTGCCATTGGTTTTCCATGCGGGTGGTTCCAGCATCATCGGCGATACATATAAGTGCAGCCTGTTACTTTCTTCATACTTATTTAAACGATCATAAAACAGCGAGGCGGGGGCTGTATCAAACACAGCAAGCAAATTATGAGTTTCCTTATCAGCGATCAGAAAATCAGTCAATACCTTTATTTCAAACGTTTCATTATACAGGCAATTGTTTACATGGTTATGCAGGATGTTTCCCCCATTATTCGTAAAGCCTTTTGTAATACCAGCGATATGAAGATAACCGCAATCATAAAAGCTTGTAGCCACTGCCGCACTACCTGAATTGCTTTTGGCAGCCTGTACCCCGCTTAGCCAGCATAAAAAACTATGCTGCAGGGTGAGGTAGATAATATTCGGCTGGGGTATCCAGTTTTCGGGATAATTAGCACCGGGGTTTACTACAATCATTAATTTTCCGCTGGCATGTAAGAGAGGCTCCAGCAGGGCAATTACCCGCTGATCAATATAGGCCACCAGTATATCAGCCTCTTCGAGTGTTAAAACCTTTTCCGCTTTTTCATACACTTCTTTTTCATTGCCCCCAAAACCGATGCTTTCTGAAATCAACTCAACTTCAGTATTAAGCTGATTTTTTTTTAATGCAGATTTAATTCCATCCACAAAGTCAACCATCATACCGGGATGTGCTTTGGACCGGGGATACAGAACACCTATTTTCATTGCTATTTAATATTAAGCTGAGATTATATTATTGTTACCGGGATAATGGCTTATCCCCTTGGCCGTGAAAATAATTGATACCGGAAGATTTAAAAAATTAATCCGGCTGCAAAAGAACGAAAATATTTTATTGGAATTAATTTAGGAATTTGTACTTTGTAGTGTTTTATAAACAAAAACTAACTGTTATGACTTCAAGAAGAAAATTTATACTACAAGGTAGCCTGGCTACTACAGCCATGCTGGCGTTAAAACCTTTGAATGCTATTGCAGGTGTTTCATCTCCTTTAACCAGTCTTACCAGCAGTTCCGGGAAATTAGTTTTTCTACATACTGCGGGTTTTACTACAGGCAGTAGCAACCAGGTGATCGAGTATATCACTAGTATAAAAAATAATAATAAAGGTGCTATTCTTTTAAAAGCAGGCCAGGTAAACGAGGATGAAACTGGTACGTTGATGTATGATGCTACTATCAACGGGGGCAATGACAGTTCAGCCATTAGCGGCGATTATAAAATCATTGCGAAAGGTAATATCAAAACTGGTTTTATCAGTGCAACGCCCGGCGATGGTGATGTAATTGAAAAAGTAAACACTTTATCAGCCTACTTGAAAAAAGTAAAAAACTGTTCGGTAGTCGTTTGTCTTTCCCAGCTTGGTTATAAAAATAAAAATACCACTGACGATATTACACTGGCTAAAAAATCAACCCACCTTGATATTATTATCGGGGGACATGCCAATAATTTCCAGGCCAATCCTGTTATCGCCTTAAATAGCAGTAACCATGAAGTTATTATTCATGCTGCTGCCGGCAACCCAACTGCACTCGGCAAAATAGAAATGGATTTTAATGAAAAGGGACAAAAGAAATATGTCAGCTTTGGTAATAAACTATCAAAGAATACTGCGCCGGTTAAGGCTGCCACTATTGCCTGATTTTAAAAAAAATATTTTATTATACCTGAACCCTTACCATTATTAATTGGTAAGGGTTTTTCTTTGAGTAAATAATAAGCATCAAATTTCAGATACGGATGCAGGTAAAAAAACAATACCCCCATTTAAAGAAGTTCCGGGTTTCTTTCCATATAATAATGCCTTCCATTATTTTTTATCCGGATAAATCCTAAGCTACTGTACAAGTACAAGGCAGGGTTATCTGGCTCTACATGCAGCGAGATTTTTTTTTGTACTTTATTTGATTTTTTTATTAACTCCTTCAAAAGAAAGATCCCTATTCCTTTTCCTCTGAAAGCAGGTAGTAATGTGATGTCTATTAAGCGAATCTCTGTGTCATTTTCCCAGGTGTAAAAACGACCCGCATCCTGTTTTTTATAAATAATTACCTGAAAAGCAGCGCCGGGAAATTTTGCTTTATACTCTGCCAGTTGAGCCATTGACTGCATAATAATAAATGCTTTCTTCTGCTGTTCCGGCCAGTTGGTTAATTTCAGTTCATCTTCCCGGGTAGAGCCGTAAATTGTTTCTATAAACGATTCGTCCTTTTCTTCTACATGTCTTAGTTCAATCATCTGTTGGATTTAAAAAAATATAATTTTTATCTATACGGAAAGGAGAAATTTAAAATTGAGCAGAATTGCTATCTTCTAATAATCAGATGAGTCTTTATTCGTCAATTGTTTATTAATTAGAAAAAATATCAGGTGATGTTTTTTCTAATACAAGAATTCGCCGTTATTAAATGAACGGGGATTCCAATACTCTTTAAAAAGCCGATTGATTTGTCAAGCAGGGAATTTGTTACTGGCAGTTCCTCTATTTCTATCCTTTTTTCCTCCATATTTTATTCTACAATGCTGATATGTAAATGTAAGTGAGAAATGGATTTATTTTATCTGCGTCTGCGTCTTCATGTCAATCAATTTACGGCAAGCCAATATATAAAAGCCATCCTGCCTATTTTGTTTCACAATCCATTTCGCTCCTGCTTGCTTGCTTCACTATTTCCACCAGCAATCCCGAATCCCCTTCTGCGGCTATATTTCTGCAACTTTTTAACTGCCCGGTATTTATAAAAAAACACCCCCAACAAAAACGTCGGGGGTGGCTCTTATCTAATTAAATATTAATCTATCAATGAAGAACAGAAACCTTCTTCGCTCCTACTACCTTACCGGCAGAGTTTATCACTTTTACTGTGTAAACATCTGCAGCCAGGTTACCTAAATTCACATCAAGACTTGAGTAAGCCAGACCACTAGTAAACTCTTTGGTCCATACTTCTTGTCCTGCAGAATTATATACCCCCAAGCTAACTTTTTCGTTAGTCGTATTAAAGAACCTTACCTGGAATACACCACGGTTCGGATTCGGGTACACCCACAATCTGTCTGAAGGCTCGCCGGTTACTACCATGGCTGATGATGTTCTCTTACAACCATTCAGGTCTGTATATGTGCAGATGTAACTGCCTATATCATCTACTGTAAGTCCCAAAAGCGATGAAGCTGTTGAATAAACCGTCGCACTTCCATTTTTAAACCACTGATAGGTTCCACCACCCGGACTAACAACTGCTGTAATATCCAGAGTCTGAGTAGGCAATAGTGCCAGCGGACGAGATGCCAACAGGCTGATCGTCGGTAATGGATTTACATATAAGGTTGCAAAACCAGATGTTACCACTGAACATCTTCCGGTCAATATTACACGGTAATCGCTGGTATTCTGGGCAAATGTAACCGCTGGTAATGGCAATGTTGCGGCAGTTGCACCAACAATATTATCCCATGCTAAGGTGGTAGGGTTCCATATTTGCCACTGATAAGTAAGCGGATTGCCGGCACCAGCTGTTGCTGTTACCGTGAATGCTCCGTTGCTGCCAACACAAACAAACTGGTTGGTAGGTTGTCCGCCTGCCCCAATCACTGGTATCGAAGCATCATTAACAGTTACTGTAAATGAACAGGTAGTTGTATTACCTGCTGCATCTCTTACCGTATAAGTTACTGTTGAAACACCCTGACCTGTAGTACCATTCAAATTGAATGCCCTTGTTCCAACATAATTAATACCTGTAGCTGGTGAAGAGGCTACAGTAGCTCCTGTAATTG
>JANNCC010000207.1:0-2146 GCA_031386125.1 Chitinophagaceae bacterium | reverse complement strand
TATCACTAATTTGCCTTTTAATTTCTGTTTCTATGGTAACGTTTATACTCAATACGTTTTAGGTAGTAATGGGGTAATTACATTTGATATATCTAATGCATTAAAAGGAAATAATTATCAAGTCCCCAACCCCATTCCATTTATTGGCTCCGGAAATAATAATATTACCTGCATTCTTAACACAACTGTCCTTTATCCGAAATTAGCTATTATGGGGGCTTATCAGGATTTGTGGCCAGAATTAACTGATCCTATTTATAAGATTGAAGCAAGAGTGGTAGGCGTTGCTCCATTACGTAAATATGTAATAAGTTATTCACAGGTTAAGATTTTTGATTGCCCGACTACAAGGGCCACCTTTGAAATTGTTCTTCACGAGGGAACCGGATTCATTGATGTTTTCATAAAAGATCAACCTGGTTGTATCATTCCAGTAACAAGCAATGTAATAATTGGTATCCAAAGAGATGGATTACCTAGCACACCCTTTACTAGCCCACTTGGCAGAAATTTATTTAGTCAAACACTTAGTAATGAAGGTTGGCGTTTTGTTCCTGATGGCTCATCCTCAAATTTTGTTGACGTAAAACTTTATAAAAATGGCGTGCCAATAAAGACAGGAACAGCTATCCCTTTAGGAAACGGAGAATTGGAAGTCGCATTTTCCGGTATTTGTCAGACCGAAGACAGCATGAGTTATGTTATAAATGCTTTTTACAAAAAATGCGATAACACAGCTATAGAGATAGTAGGCTGCGATACTATAATTGTTTATAAAACACTTAACCCCCTGGATATTTCTGTAGCCGATGTAAAATGTTTTGGAACAACCACCGGTAAAATCACTGTTACCAGACCTTTAGATCCCAGCATTGAATATTCAGTTAACGGTGGTACAAACTGGCAAGCTTCACCAACATTCAATGTTGTGGCAGGTAATTACACAGTTCTTGCAAGATTCATCGGTTCAACATGCGGGGGTTCCAAAACCGTTTCTGTTCTTGAGCCTCTGGCACTTACAGCAACATCTATATCAACGAATGCCAACTGTTTTAATAATGGAACAATATCTGTAACAGCATTGGGCGGAACTCCTAGTTACCAATATTCAATTGATGGAATAAATTTCCAAACTTCCAATGTTTTTAATAATGTAATGCCCGGTAATTACCCGGTAACTGTGAAAGATAATCTCGGTTGTAGTACCAATGTCATTACCGTAGTAGGGCTTAACAACAGTTTGGTTTTTACACCGCAAACTGATATCACAATTTGCGAAGGGACAACTACACGATTACAACTGAATTCAAACGCAACAGCATTTTCGTGGTCTCCTTCCTCCGGGTTAAGCAACTCAAACATTTTCAACCCAGATGCAAACCCTGTTGTTACAACACAATATGTTGTTACTGCAACTCTTAGTCTATGCAGTGCAAAAGACACCGTGATCGTAAACGTAAATACAGCTCCGATTCCCGATGCAGGCCCAGCCGGTAATATATGCCTTGGACTTTCTTACCAGTTGCAGGGTTCAGGAGGCATACTGTATTCCTGGTCGCCTTCCGCACACCTGAATAATCCCAACGTTTTTAATCCGATTGCCACACCGAGTAAACCTATTTATTATACTTTATCAATTCTTGCCGATTCTAATGGATGTGCATCACTGGTTACCGACAGGGTTTTGGTTTATGTGAAACCGGCTAAGATTAACACTTACCCTTACGATACTACCGGGTATCCGGGAGAAACCATTCCTTTGCTTGCTGTTTCTGAGGCACCGGGCATCAACCAATACAACTGGATGCCACCATTTTACCTGAATAATCCGGGTATTCCCAACCCCATTTTAACAATGGGAGATATCGGTAGCAAGGTTTTATTCAAAGTAACATCTACCAATGCTACTGGATGTTTAGGAGAGGGTTATGTGAATATAAAAGTGTTCAAAGGTCCTGATATTTATGTACCTTCTGCATATACACCAAACAATGATGGCAAGAATGATACTTTTTATCCCTATCCTGTAGGAATTAAAACAATTAATTATTTCCGGGTTTTTAACCGCTGGGGGAACCAGGTATTTCAAACAAATAACTGGAAAAATGGATGGGATGGAAAATATAAAGGTAATAACGCCCCGGCA
>JANNCC010000181.1:0-1713 GCA_031386125.1 Chitinophagaceae bacterium | reverse complement strand
TTTTTGCGGCTCATAAAATCTCCATCTACATAATAAAGTAATTCATCGCTGTCTATATTGCTGTGATTGTACGGCGCAGGAATTGCTTCCGGATGATAATCAAACAACCGTGGACAAAATGAACAGACAACAAAGTTGTTTGCTTCAAATGTTTGATGCACTGGTGGTGGCTGATGTACCCGACCGGTGATTGGTTCAAAATCATGAATGGAAAAAGCATACGGATAGCAACAACCATCCCAGCCTATCACATCAAAAGGATGAGTGCCGTAATGCAAGCCGTACAACATGCCTTTCTTTTTCGCCCTGATTAGAAAATCGCCTTTCTCATCAAAAGTCTGCAGGTTTTGTGGTGTCCGTATATCCCGTTCGCAGTAAGGAGAATGTTCCATTAGTTGGCCATACTTACTTACATATTTTTTGGGGTAACGAATAGGACTGAACGATTCGACAATGAACAATCTGTTATTGCTATCATTAAAATGTATTTGGTAAATCGTCCCTCTTGGAATAACGAGGTAATCACCATAACTAAAAGTCAATTCGCCGTACATGGTTTTTAAAATGCCGCTTCCTTCATGCACAAAAATCATTTCATCAGCATCAGTGTTTTTGTAGAAGTAACTTGTCATACTTTCCTGCGGGGCAGCTAATACTATATGGCAATCATTATTCACCAATACAGGTTTGCGGCTTTGCAAAAAATCTTTTACCGGCTTAATCCTGAATCCTTCAAAGCTCCGGTGCTTCAGCATTTTTTCCTCCGCAATCGTTGGCGCCACACTTACCTGTGGTTCTGTTTTAATAATCTGCGTTGGCGGATGTACATGATACATCAATGAATAATCGTTGGAAAAGCCTTCCGTAGAAAATAATTGTTCTGAATATAATTCTCCGTCGGGTTTGCGGAACTGTGTATGACGTTTATGCGGAATTTTTCCGAGTGTATGATAATGTGGCATTGCTTTTAATTAAAAATGAAGAATTAATAATGATAAGAGTCATTATAATTGTTACTTATCTAATTCGAGGGAGACCATCAGGAAATAGTATTTCCATTTCCTTTTGTCAATGTAATAAGTGAAGTTGCGTTTGAATGGCATAACCTGATTTTTGATTTTCCACCGGACTCTGTGAGCAGATTTTTAGCTTTATATTGCTGATTCAAATTTACAACTCTACATTGACAAGAATAGGATTAATATCAGATACACACGGCTACCTTGATGAAGCTGTTTTTAATCACTTTGCTGCTTGCGATAAAGTGTGGCATATCGGAGATTTTGGCAGTATTGAATTGGCGAATCGGTTAAGTAGTCATTGGTCAGACCGGGGCGGTCAGACCAGGTTCAAGGGAGTTTATGGAAATATTGATGGCAATGATATAAGAACTGTTTATCCGGAGCAATTGGTTTTTATGTGTGAACAGGTAAAAGTAATGATTAGACATATTGGCGGTTCTCCACCCAAATACAACCCTGCAACAAGAAAAGAATTAGCTATCCATCAACCCCAGCTATTCATCAGCGGTCATTCGCATATTTTAAAAGTGATGTATGACGACAAAATCAATTGCCTGCACATGAACCCCGGTGCGGCGGGCAAACATGGCTGGCATAAAGTGAGAACCCTTATCCGCTTTACCATAGACGGCAAAGAAATGAAAGACTGTGAAGTAATTGAATTGGGAAAAAGATAGCAATAATTCTTATT
>JANNCC010000159.1:0-1806 GCA_031386125.1 Chitinophagaceae bacterium | reverse complement strand
AAAGAAAAAATATTGGTGATCGGCGCCTCCGGCCAGATAGGCGTGGAATTAACCATGGCGCTTCGTAAGATCTATGGGAATGCCAATGTAGTAGCTTCTGATCTTCGGGAACAAAACCCCTTGCTGGAAGGAACAGGTCCTTATGTAAGTCTGGATGTAATGAATAAAGAAATGCTCCACGTACAGGTAATACGACAAAATATTACCCAGATATATTTACTGGCCGCTATCCTTTCTGCCACCGGCGAAAAAAATCCCGGCCTTGCCTGGAACCTGAACATGACCGGTTTATTGAATGTACTGGATATTGCCCGGGAAGAAAAAATATATAAAGTATACTGGCCATCATCAATCGCGGTGTTTGGACCTACATCACCAAAGCAAAACTGCCCGCAACAAACAATTATTGAACCGGCTACCGTCTACGGTATCAGCAAATATGCCGGGGAGTTCTGGTGCAATTATTTTCATCACCGGTATGGCGTAGATGTAAGAAGCATCCGCTACCCGGGTTTGATTTCCTACAAATCAGCACCGGGGGGAGGTACCACTGATTATGCCATTGAAATTTTTCTGGATGCATTAGAAGAAAAAAAATATGAATGTTTTCTGAAAGAAGCTACTTACCTGCCCATGATGTATATGCCGGATGCAATCAGGGCAACTATTGAACTGATGGAAGCACCCGCGGAAAAAATCTCTATCCGAACTTCTTATAATGTAGCGGGCATGAGTTTTTCACCAAAAGAAATTGCCGCAGAAATAAAAAAACATATTCCGGATTTTAGTATTTCTTACAAACCAGACTACCGGCAAGCAATAGCCGAAGGATGGCCGCAAAGTATTGATGATTCAGTGGCCAGGAATGACTGGGGCTGGAAAGAGGAGTATAGTTTGGCTGCAATGACAAAGGATATGCTGGAAAACCTGGCGGTGAGGTAGCGGGGGGATATTTTAGTTTGAAATACAGAGCCACGAAGACACGGAGACACAAAGAGAGGAGACACAAAGAAGGAATAGGGTTTGCAAAGGAATTTATTTAAAAAAATAAACTCCGTGCCTCGTGTCTTGATGCCTTCGTGTTTCAAAACATTTTATTTTGAACCAAAGAGGCACGAAGCCACGGAGACACAAAGAAAGAATTTAATTGGCTAAGGAATTTATTAATACTTAACTCCGTGCCTTGGTGTCTTGGAGTCTTCGTGTTTCAAAACATTTTATTTTGAACCAGCCCGATTTAACGGGGCAAGCTTCGGTACGAAGTCACGGAGATAGACGGAGATAGTGGGATGAAGCCATCGCAGGCAACACAAGACTAATTTTTAAATAACCTTATCTTTAAAAGATGTTTAACCTTACAAATAAAACCGCCGTAATTACAGGTGGCGGTAGTGGCATTGGTAAAGCCATTGCCCTGCTCTTTGCACAACAAGGTGCAACAGTGCATGTACTTGAAGTAAATGATGGCAACGCTGAAGACACCTTGAAACAAATTGCTGCTAATAGCGGCCATGGTTTTGCACATAGTTGCGATGTGAGCAACCAGGAAAAAGTAAAAGAAATATTTAATAGCATCGGTGCTATTCATATTTTGGTAAACTGTGCAGGTGTCGCACATGTAGGTAAGGTAGATACCACCAATGAAGCAGATTTTGATCGTGTATTTTCTATCAATGTAAAAGGCACGTATAATTGTTTGCATGAAGTGATGCCTGTCTTTAAAAGCGGTGGTGGTGGTGTTATTTTAAATATAGCTTCTATTGCTGCCTGGGTAGGCCTTTCAGACAGGTTTGCCTATAGTATGAG
>JANNCC010000132.1:0-2862 GCA_031386125.1 Chitinophagaceae bacterium | reverse complement strand
TGAACTGACACTGTTACTAATCACTTCTTAACGGGATGTTTATATTGTTTATGACTTCCTTTCAGTCTTGACAAATACCAGCTATCTTGTTCCAATAATTTGGTCACCTCTTTGGCTTTCATAAAGCAAATTACAGAAATTTATTGACGGTTCATTCCTCACTACCTTGTTTTAAATGACAAAACCGGACAACGAATTTTTTATCAGGCAGTAAGTTTGATGCCGGTTAATAAAACTTAATTTTTTTAGCTTAGTTTTAAAGTATATTTACATATTACATATTTTTTCAGGATATAAAAGTTTTTTCTATGAAAAATTATATACTTCTGATTATTTTCCTTCTGTGCCTTGGAGCTTGCAAAAAAGATGAGTTAACTGCTGGAGATTTCCATCTGGTAGAAATTGCCTTTAAGAATTCTGCTGAGAATACACTAATAACATATGAGTATGACGGATCAGGAAGAGTTCAAAAAACGGTTTATAGCAATAATAACAGTTTACCCTACCGGATAACAGATATCGTATATAATGGTAACGAAGTTTTGATAAAGCCACCTCTTGGTCTTCCTTTTGACGCGCAAAATAAAGTAATCTATGTACTTGATTCATTAAAAAGGCCTGTTCAACGAAATTCACTTCATGATTTTTCGTTTGCCAATGCACCAAATGGTCCACAAATAAATCATGAATCAGATTCATCAAGATATGAATATGCTGCAGATGGGAAAATAGTGAAATATTCAGGTGTTTCAAATGAGACTATTAGCTCTTATCGCAGTCCTGGGCAATCAGATCTACAAACTAATACCATTACGTATACAGGGATATATGAAATTGATAATCAAAATTTGAAATCGATTTCCAGTATTTTGAAACGTGAATTCATCTATACTTTCGGAAGCTATAGTCGTACTTTAAGTCAAACTATAGAAGAAAGAACTGATTTTATATACGACAAACTTTATCCGAATCAATTTGATTTCAAAAACGCCTATATCATCAGAGAATTGGGAAATATTCCTTTTGCGAAATATTTTTTTAATCCCGGATTCAGGAACTTTCCCAATAAAGCTATTACCACAAGAATAATAAAAGACAATACCGGAATTATTGAGACCACTAGTAATACAGAAGAGCCAGCACTTGATTTTGACTCCAAAGGATATCTTTTGTCTATGAAAGACAATAATCAGGCAATTCCAAAGCAAGTTTTTTCATATAAAAAGTTTTAATACTCCTATTAACAAACTTTTTTTACATCATTTCTTTTTCTTTACTACAGATTTTTTTGCCGCAGTTTTTTTCAATGTTCCATCAGCTGTTTTTTTCTTCGGCGCTGTTTTTTTCTTCCCAAATGCATTCGGTACCTGTGCCGCTATCATTGCTTTGATATCTTCCAATGGAATCAGCGCCGCTTCGTCGGCAGAATATTTTGTACCATCTGCTTTCAGGTTGAGTTTTAAAATCTTTTTACCAAACTTCAGCACAGGTCCCCATCTTGCATTCTCCACCGATATTTTTTCATCTTCCCAACGTTGTATGTATCGGTTGGCTTCTTTTTTTACTTTGGCATCAAGGAGTTCATCCATTTCTGCCTGGGTCAGATGATCAAAGTCATACCTTCTCGACACATTCACAAACATCCCATCCCATTTTATATAAGGGCCAAATCTGCCTTTGCCTTTGGTAATAGGTTTCTGTTCGTAAGTACCTACCGGTGCATCTGCAATTTGCTTTTGCTTTATATGCTGAATGGCTGTCGCTAAATCCACTGTAGAAAGATCAGTGCCCTTGGGAAGAGAAATAAATTCTTCCCCCCATTTTACATAAGGACCGAAGCGGCCAACATTAACCGAGACTTCTTTTTCTTCAAAAAGACCCATTGACCCCTGGGCTCCAAACAAGATCATTGCTTCGTCGTAAGTAATTGTTTCAATACTTTGCCCGGTTGGTATTTTAGCAAATCGGGGTTTCTCTTCATCATCTGCTACACCTATTTGTATCATAGCACCGTATCGGCCCATACGTGCAAATACAGGCTTTCCGCTATCAGGATCTATTCCTAATTCCCTTTCTCCTTTTATACGCTCTGCATTTTCAATGGTATTCTCCACATCTTTTTTGAAGGGAAGATAAAATTCATCTATTACTTTATTCCATTGCAACTTGCCTTCAGCCACTTCATCAAACTCTTCTTCAATCCTTGCAGTGAAACTATATTCCATGATATCCCCAAAATATTGCTTCAGGAAATCTGTTACTACCAAACCCAGATCAGAAGGGAACAATTTAGATTTTTCTGCACCGGTGTTTTCCTGCTCCATGATCTTAGTCACGTTGTCTTTTTCCAATTTGAATACCCGGTAATCACGACGCGTACCTTCCTTATCTCTTTTTTCTACATATCCTCTTTTTAAAATGGTAGAAATGGTTGGGGCATAGGTTGAGGGACGACCAATGCCCAACTCTTCCAGCTTTTTTACCAATGAAGCTTCCGTATAGCGGGGTAAAGGACGACTAAATCGTTCTGTTGCTTTCATTTCTTTAAGTGGCAGTTGCTGACCAACAGTTAATGGTGGCAACATCCCTTCATTTGCATCTTCTTCCAGTTCTTCCTCATCTTTATCTTCCCGGTAAACTTTTAAAAAGCCATCAAATTTCAATACTTCACCAGATGCTGTCAGTTCATCTTTATTGGTAGAAATTTCAATTTTTGCCGTAGTCTTTTCCAACTCCGCATCTGCCATCTGGCTGGCCATTGTTCTTTTCCAGATCAATTCATATAATCTTACCCATTCCTGTTCTTCAATAGAAGAATTGCTGGTATAGGTAGGTCTTATTGCTTCGTGCGCCTCCTGTGCA
>JANNCC010000045.1:0-1817 GCA_031386125.1 Chitinophagaceae bacterium | reverse complement strand
CCCGAATTCAAATTTCTGACCTCCCCGTAAAATACTTGCAGGGATGATCATCTCCTGTATTTTCACTTTACTTTCAATACCGGCAGTCTGCACAGCATCGACTGCTGTTACAGCCGGAGTACTGCGGTCGTTACTTATTTTTTTCTCAATCGTCCCGATGCGGCTTCCCGCAGTTGAAACCAATTTCTCATTCTTAAAAGCAAGTACATGTAATTGGTTGTAAACAGGGATGTTTTTATAACTCTGCTGCAGGTACACCATCCGTATTTCTGAGCCGGGGATGATATAAGTTGCTGTGATAATGGAATTGTCAATGTCCTGCTGATTAATGCTGATTACAGAGCTGTTCTTTTGTACTAATTGTAAAGCAATGCTCCTGTCGCTTTCACTAACCTGTGCTTTAGTGATAAAAGAACAAACCAGGATTACTGATAGAAGTAAAAAATTTCTCATGTCTGGCAATTAAATTGGTTTTGGAAGAAAGAAGTTTTATTAAGATGAAGAGAGTATAATTTCCGGTTCACCGTAATCATTGGTTTAAATAAGTTTCCGTCTCATCTCGCCTGAGGCGAGGCGAGACGGAAACAAAAATATTGATCAATTTTCTTAAAGAGCTTATCTCACATGCACTTTACCAGTAGCAAGTTTCTTGCCGCTGGCATCACCTACAACCACAAGGTAGATGCCGGTATTATCTGTTCTTAAATCAATTGGAATCAACGTGTATGAACCTGTGATGTTGAATTCACGATAATACGCATTGCTGCCTTTTGAATCAAAAATGGCTATCGTTCTCTTTGTGCTGGCTCCACCATTATTGTAATAGGAAACTGTGAAATTCCCGTCATTCGGACTTGGGAAGATAAACAGGTTATCACTCGGCGTAGCTGTTATTGTAACAATTGATGATTGATTTGAACAAACAAGAGTGCTTGGCCATGATTCCTGAATCCGCACCTGGTAATCACCAATCTGCTCCACATTCACTGACCTTGTATTACCTGTGTTGGTAATACCGTTTCCATTAAAGAACCAGTTTGTTGTCAGCGTTCCGCCAGTGCCTGTACTTGGTGTCGCAGTCAATGTACTTATCTTACCGGGTAATAAACTGGGCAGGGAAGCGGCAAGTCCAATCGTAGGTTGCAAACGAACCCGCATTGTATTAGTAGCAGTATTTACACATCCGTTTACATCCGTATAGGTGTATGTCAATGTAAATAATCCTGCTCCGGCTGTTGATGAATTAAAGTTTGTACCTGTTACTCCTGTTCCGCTGTAAACACCACCTGAAGGAGTGCCGCCTGTGAGTGCTAGCCAAGATAGCGAGCCCATTCGAATTTTGCCAAATGGCAGTTATGAAGTAAAAGTTATTTATAATAATACGACTGCAAAAGATGTGGATGCAATGGCGAGCTTAAAAATATTCGTGCCTGAGTCAGATGTCAGCCCTGAAGTGGCGGATTTATCTAAGGTGCCTTAGGGCTTCAAGATTCTAAAGCTATAAATTTAAAATTTCTTATCTGAGAGCCGTAACTACTGGCTGTACAGGAATTTACCGATTTTTTCCACAAACGCACCCGGATTTTCAATGTTCATGCTGTGCCCTTGGGCTGGGACCAGTTCGAAATACGCGTTTTGTAAATGTTCGAGAGCCAGCATCTGAGCATCAGATAAAGACAGCATTCGATCTTCTTGGCCGAACAGCACTAGCGTTTATACTATTGATTTCTTCATGAGTTCCGAAGCATTTATCTGATGAAAAGCCTACACTATCCAATACGAAATTTTTTGAATAGCGATGTCGGCATCTTCTAATA
>JANNCC010000029.1:0-7672 GCA_031386125.1 Chitinophagaceae bacterium | reverse complement strand
GCTTTACATTCCATTGACCTGGAAGCAACGGGCTTGATCAAAATGGGAAAACCTGAAGGTTATATTAAACGCCAGGTGGAGGGTTGGATAAAAAGATATGTTGCTGCTGAAACAGATGTAATTGAAGGCATGAATAAAACTGCTGAATGGATGCAGGGAAATATGCCACAGGATGGAGCACCTGCATTTATTCATAATGATTATAAATATGACAACCTTGTACTTGATCCGGAAAATTTAAACCACATAATTGCAGTACTGGATTGGGAAATGGCAACCGTTGGTGATCCGTTGATGGACCTTGGTACATCAATGGCCTATTGGGGCGAAGCGAATGATAGTGATGCATTGAAACCATTTAACCTGACCTGGCTTCCCGGTAACCTTTCAAGAGAAGAAGTGGTGCAACGATATGCAGCAACAAAAAACATTGCTGTGCCGGATATGTTGTTTTATTATGTGTTTGGTTCTTTTAAAATTGCTGTAATTGTGCAACAGATATATGCCCGGTACAAAAAAGGATTTACAAAAGATGAACGATTTGCGGGGTTAATTCATGTGGTAAGAGCCTGCGCTGCCAATGCACAAAAAGCAATTAAGTTTAAACGTATTAATCATTTCTATTAAAATAATATCATGGAATTGAAATTAAACGACATAAAAAATGTGCTCATACTCGGCAGCGGCACATTGGGTTTGCGAATTGGATTACAATCGGCAATGAGTGGATTTAATACTGTTATTTATGATATTCATGAAGAAACTTTTGTAAGTGCAAAAAAAATACAGAATTCTTTACTAAAAAACCTTATAGAAAGAAACGTTATTACAAATGAAGAGGTAGGTGCGGCAAAAAGCAGAATAACATTTACTACCGACCCCGCCATGGCGGGATCAAATGCTGATTTTGTAAGCGAATCAGTAGTGGAAGATCTGGGTATAAAGAAAAAAGTCTGGGCTCAGTTCGCAACAGTTTGCCCGCCGCATGCTGTTTTCACGACGAACACATCTTATTTAATGCCCTCTTTATTTGCAGCAGAAACCGGTAGGCCCGAACGGTTTTGTGCATTTCATTTTCATGATGTATTTTTTGCCAATGTGGTTGATATTATGCCGCACCCAACAACTGCAAAATGGGTGGTTGATCTCTTAATGGAGATGGGAAGAAAATTAAACCAGACACCTGTGTTTGTAAAAAAGGAATCGCCGGGATATATTTTTAATGCCATGCTTGTTTCATTGATTGGCGCAGCCGGTGCATTGGTAACTTATAACATTGCAAGTATTGAAGATGTTGACAGAAGCTGGATGGGAAATTTTAAAATGGAAAGAGGACCGTTTGGAATTTTGGATATGATTGGATTGGAGACGGTTTGGCATATAACCAACTCCATGCCTGATGAAAAAAGTAAAAAATTCGCCGCCTTATTAAAAACATATGTTGATACAGGTAAATTAGGTGTAAAAACCGGGGAAGGATTTTATAAATATCCGAATCCTGCTTTTCAGGAAATCAATTTTATTAATGGGGGCAAATAACATTTAATCTGCTTAAAAGCTCAAAAATGACAAAACAATACATTAGCATGGATAATCTTCGTTTTCTTTTATACGAAGTACATGGAATACAGGATCTGCTGAAATATAAACGCTATGAACATATTGGCGGGATTGAAGAAATAAATCTGTTGATAAACTCAGCAAAGGCAATTGCTGATAAAGAAATGTTTCCATTTTTTAAAGTGATGGATGATAATCCTGTGGTATATAAAGATGGAAAAATTCATTCGCATCCACAATTAAAAAATATTTTTAAATCCATCGCAGATGCAGGATGGTTTAGCTCCGTTTCTGCATTGGAGCATGGTGGCATGCAATTGCCTTTTATGTTATATTCTGCAGCCCATCTTATTTTTGAAGCCGCCAACAGTAGTGCACAAGGTTATATTGGTGTTTCCACGGGGGCATTGGAATTGATTGAAACATTTGGCAGCAAAGAACTGAATGATGCGTATGTGCCAAATATGTTCGCAGGTAAATGGCAGGGAACAATGGCTCTTACTGAACCACAGGCAGGAAGTTCCTTGTCTGACATCACTACGTCTGCCAATCCAACTGATAAAGATTATTATGAAATAGTAGGTCAAAAAATATTTATCTCTGCCGGAGAACATGAAGCCTGCGAAAATTTTATTCACCTTACATTGGCTAGAATAAAAGGGGCACCTGCGGGCACCAAAGGAATTTCATTATTTGTAGTTCCCAAATTTATTCAACAGAATGGGGAGTTAGTAAATAATCATGTGCTCTGTGCCGGTGATTTTCAAAAAATGGGGCAACGGGGTTATGCTACTACCCATTTGATTTTTGGAGAAAGTGGCATTACAAAAGGATTCCTGGTTGGGGAGGCCAATAAAGGGTTATCCTATATGTTTCAAATGATGAACTCTGCCAGGATTGCCGTGGGTCAAACAGCAGCAGCTGTCGCATCAGCAGCTTACTACGCATCTTTATTTTATGCAAATGAAAGACCACAAGGCAGAGATATTGCTAACAAAGATTTATCTAAAGAACAAATTTTAATTATTAATCATGCGGATGTAAGAAGAATGTTATTACAACAAAAATCGTTTGTGGAAGGTTCATTAAGCCTGGTTAATGAGTGTTTAAAATATTATGACCTTGAAAAACTGACAGAAGGAGAGGAGAAAGAAAAAATGTATCTGTTGCTGGAGATTCTAACGCCGATTGTTAAAACCTATCCATCAGATGCAGGCATTACTTCGGTAAGTAATGCTTTGCAGGTATTGGGTGGTTATGGTTACACCATGGATTTTGACCTGCAGCAATATTACCGGGATATCCGTATCATGTCCATTTACGAAGGTACATCCGGCATTCAGTCATTAGATCTGTTGGGAAGAAAAATACCAATGCAAAACGGGAAAGCTTTTCAATTGTTAGTTGAGGAGATAGAGCAAAGCATTTCAGCTGCAAAAACATACACTGAACTTAAACTGTATGCTGATAAATTGACTGCCGCTATAGAAACCTACAAAACAACCCTGCATCATTTGCAACAATTTGCTAAGCAGGGGGACCTTGAAAAATACCTGGCTGATGCAAATTTGTTCATGGAGATGTCGGGCATTGTTATGCTGGGATGGCAATGGTTAAAGCAGGGAACAGTTTCGCAAAAAGCATTAAATGCCGGAGAAACATCAAACCAAACAAATGCTTTTTATGAAAGTAAAATTGAAACAATGAAATTTTTCTTTAAATATGAATTGCCAAAAAACTATGCCATCAGCAACACATTAATGAATCCGGAAATGTTAACAATAAAGGGAGAAAAGGAAATATTAATGTAAAAAATGATTGGCTACTATAAATTTTCTCTTGTTACTCCCGGCGCTTCCAGTATCAGATCGGCTCCATAACATCCGGCAGGTGTTTGATAACCTGGTTTAAAATTTCCATCCAGTATTTTTTTTGCAATAATTAAACTGGTATGTGCAGTTAATGTATATCCATCCGGACCGATTAATCTTGCCTGTGCTGTTTTTCCTTCTGAATTTTTAGCTTCCCCCCAAACAAGTCCTTTACTTCTTGCCCGTTTTTCATCTGTAGGGCCAGCAGGTTTGCTGTTGATTTTCTTTTTAAGTCTGTTACGCATAAAAGAAGTACGTAACAACCAATTAAAAAGAAATTGAAATTTTAATATCTTAAATGTTTTTGGAGAAGTGCCGGTGTAAGTTTCAATATTGGGAATGCCTGTTGTGGTATAAGCAGTGGAGATATCTCCCCAGGGAATCGTCATTACAAATAATTTCTTTATTCCGAAATCCACCCACATTCCTTTATGTCCGAGTGGAACTCTCACAATTTTTCCGTCTTTTCTTACAGCACTTTTTTCACCCATGCCTTCGGCCATTGTTAACGCAGTACCATGGCTAAGGCCGCCGCCAACAGAAGCAAAAGCTAATTTCAATTCATTGGCATCAGGTAATTTATTTTTTAAAAAAAGTGCTATGCAATCCGTGGGCACCACATCAAATCCGGCGCCCGGCATCAACATTATTCCGGCTTTAAGGGCGGCATCATTATATTTTTTTGCCATTTCATACACCACAATCTCTCCCGTAATATCAATATAATGTGTATTAGTTTTCAGGCAGGCTTCTATCATTTGGTTTGCTGTATTCTTAAAAGGCCCTGCAGCATGCAAGACCAATGACACTTCTTTTAAAACCGATTCCAATTTTACCGTATCATTCAAATCAATAACATGATAA
This sequence comes from Chitinophagaceae bacterium, assembly GCA_031386125.1. GTDB lineage: Bacteria > Bacteroidota > Bacteroidia > Chitinophagales > Chitinophagaceae > JJ008. Next base: position 3,377 of record JANNCC010000029.1, on the reverse strand, counting down.
GTCGTATTCAGTTCCTTTGCCAAAGGTTCTAATGCCTCAGCCCGTCGGCCGGCCAGAATTGGAATTAAGCCATATTCCTTTGCAAGCCGTGCAATTAATTTACCCGTATAGCCATTGGCTCCGTACAACAAAAAAGAATTTGAATTCATACGAGAATTATTGATTGTACTTGCAATGTACTAAAAATAGTATGGGTTATTTAAATGTATCAGCCTTGATAAGAAAGTATTGATGCAATAAAAGTAGAATCAGTTCTGGCTCCCTGTTGTATAATTAGCTAGAAACCTTTCAAAGTTTTAAAAGGAGGCTCATCAATAAACGGTTGGTTTTTTATTCGGATGCTGGTGGCTTTATAAATGGCGTTTGCAACAGCACCACCTGTTGGTGGCAGTGCTGGTTCGCCCAGCCCGGTGGGATCAATTCCATTATCAACAAAGTGGGCTTCTATTTCAGGTATTTCTCTCATCCGTATAAGGCGGTAATTATCAAAATTCATTTGCTCTGACATTCCCTCTTTAAAACTGAGTTTACCAAACATGGCATGGCCATACCCATCAACGATACCGCCCATTACCTGCTGCAGTGCACCGCTTTTATTGATTACCTCTCCACAATCTGAAACCGCATATATTTTTTTTACTACAGGTTTGTTTTCGTTCATTACCACATCGCAAACTTGCGCCACATAAGATGCATGAGAGAAGTAAACGCTAAACCCTTGCGAAACTCCTTTTTTTGTACCCCATCCTGATTTTTCTGCCACCTGTTTTATCACTGTTTCCATTCTGTCAATATTGTATTTAACAGCACCAGCAGGTTTCATTCTGGCTTTTTGTAATAAATCTAATCTGAATTGCACAGGATCTTTTCCGGCAGCTATTGCTACTTCATCTAAAAAACTTTGTTCTGCAAAAGCTAAAAAATTAGTGACGGGAGCCCGCCATGCGCCGGTGCTAATTGGAGATATATGTTCAATGGAATCAATCAAAAGATTATCAACGGCACCGGCAGGAAAGTTATCTTGCCGTGTAGCGTTGTTCAGATTAATACCAGCACCCCTTAATTTGTAGCCAATCATATTTCCTTTATCATCCAGTGCTGCTTCAAATCGATAACGTACCGCCGGCCGGTAACTTCCCCCCATCATATCATCTTCTCTTGTCCATATAACCTTTACCGGTTTTTTAATGATACTGGATAATTCAGCGGCTTCGAGTACATAATCAAATTTAAGCCTTCTTCCAAAACCTCCGCCGAGGCGGGTGATGGCTAGGGTTATTTTATCTTCTGGTATAGTTAAAAGCTTGGCGACTGCCTGACGGGCACTGGCCGGTGTTTGTGTTGGACCTATTAATTCTACACCATCCGGACGTACATCTGCAAAGAAATTCATCGGCTCCATCGCATTGTGCGGAAGAAATGGACACTGGTATTCACTTTTAATAATTTTAGCCGCATTTGTAAACGCAGTTTCCACATCACCGTCTTTTCTGCGTTCAGTTGTTTTATTGCTGTTCAATAATGAAACAAATAACTGATCATGGTCGGTGGTGCTTTCAATATTTCCATCTTTCGCATATTCAATTTTTACCAGCTTTCTGGCCTTCATAATTTCCCAGGTAGATTTTCCTACTATGGCTACATTGTTTTTGAATTCAACCACATCAATAATGCCGGGCATTATTCTGGCCGCAGCAGCATCAACCGATTTGATTTTTGTGCCAAATGAAGGTGGCCGCTGAATCATAGCCATTACCATTCCTTCCCGGTAAAAATCCAAACCAAAAATTCCTTTACCTGTAATGATGTTTTTATTCTCAACATTTCTTACAGAGCTGCCGATAATTTTAAAATCTTTCCGATTCTTGAGAGGAACATTAGCAGGCAACGTTATTTTAGATGCTTCCTCAGCCAATTCACCATAACTTATTTTTTTTCCTGATGCAGTATGTAATACAAAGCCATTGCTGGTGGTGCATTCAGTTGCTTCCACATTCAATCGCTTAGCCGCCGCTGCAATCAACAAAAACCTGGCAGATGCACCAGCATTCCGCAATCTTTTCCATGAGTGGGGGATGGCACCGCTGCCTCCGGTTAACTGGCGGTCAAACTTTACAGTATCCAGGGGGGCTTGTACCACTTTTACTTTGCTCCAGTCGGCATCCAGTTCTTCAGCAACAATCATTGGGAATGAAGTCATGATGTTCTGACCCAATTCAGGATTTGGGGAAAATATAGTGATGGTACCATCAGTGGCTATTGACAAATAACTATTAAAACCTAGTTCACCAGTAAAGTTTGCTCCTGTCATAATTACCGGTGTTCCTGCTTCTGCACTGAACCAACTGAACCCGAGCAGTAAGCCACCACCGGTCAGGGATGATATTTTAATAAAATCTCTTCTGCTTGTTTTATTTAATTCAGGCATAAATTAAATTTTAGTACTGGCTAATTTTACAGCTTCACGGATACGATGGTAAGCACCGCAACGGCACAGGTTAAAGTCCATTGTTTCCACAACTTCTTCGTCAGTTGGTTTAGGATTGCTTTTTAATAAAGCCACTGCCTGCATAATCTGTCCCGCCTGGCAATATCCACATTGTGGTACGTCCGCTTCATCCCAGGCCGACTGCACCGGATGGTCTCCATTTGCAGACAAGCCTTCAATCGTTGTTATTTTTGATAACCTGATTTTTGAAACACTGAATCCGCAAGATCTTATTGCCTTGTCATCAATAAGAACTGTGCATGCACCGCATTCTCCAATTCCGCAACCGAACTTGGCACCTAACAAACCAAGATGATCTCTCAATATCCATAAAAGTGGGGTGTCAGGCTCTACATCCACCTGTCGTTCTTTTCCATTAACCTGGAGCTTAAAAATAGCCATGTATTCTTTTTTGTTTTCAGACTCAAGTTAAAACATGTACCCTTTTAAAAAAAATCATTTACGGCAGCGGTAATTTCCCGTCGCCTGAGCTGTACAATACCTAAGACGTAAATTGGTACCAGTGCCTGATAAATAAAAGCTTTTTGCCTTAATCCCCCGCCCCAACCTGGGGAAAAGTTGTCTTATAACAGTCTAAAAGTTGAAGGTATGGTATTTGCTACCTCTTAAATACTGTATGGCGTCATTAATGCGCCAAAACAAACTACAGTAGTATTTCATTAAAAAAATATTTATGAAAAAAACAATTGCTTTTTCATCGTTTGCCTTAGTTCTGATAACAATGGCTTGTAACAATAACCCTGCTGAGGTTAAGAAAGAAGTTATTATAGTTCCTGCAGCACCTGTTATTGTGGTAAAAGATCCTCCGGAAAAATCTACCACAGTAACGTTGGATAAAAAAGGAGTAAAAGTCGAAACAAAGAAAGTG
>JANNCC010000002.1:0-14934 GCA_031386125.1 Chitinophagaceae bacterium | reverse complement strand
ATAAACTTATAGGCAGCATCCTGACATAAAGTTTATCTTTAACACCTGCATGAATTTTATTGGAGTACGTAGGATTCTGTAAATATTTTTATCATCTGAATTATTAATGCTACTTTTTCATATTCAATTCTGTATCTTCTGCAAGCTACTCCTGCCCTCTGATTTTTATAATCATCTATTTTTTTAAAAAACCACATTAAGCATTTCAGACTATTGGCAACAGTATTAGTTGCAACCGGCACTCTCTTTCTCTGTTCTTGTAATTCTGGAGGAAAGGTTGTTTACACTTTTGAAAACGAACAAAGAAAAAATGTCATCTGAGATAGTACTTACTTAAAATTTGCATTGACTAATCCTGCAAAGGAATGCTGACGGTTAACAGGCAACCTTTACCCGGAGATGATTTTATTTCTGTTTTACCGTTATAGAATTTTGCCCTGTCCTGAATACTAGTCAGCCCCACCCCGCTGTTTGTCTTCTTCATATCGAATCCTACACCATTATCTTTAATTACCAGTTGTACATGCTTATCCTTGCTCTGCAAAAGAATTTCCACCTGCCCCGCCTTACTGTATTTAAGAACGTTTTTTAGTTGCTCCTGTACAATTCTGAACAAGGTAAGTTTCTTGCCGGGACTCAACAGTTCGTTTTCGGCATCGTATGTAAATTTAATTTTAAGATCAGTGCAAAGTTCTATATCAGCTATCACCTTACCGATATGATTGGTCAGTGATTCGCCATCCAGTTGGGGCGCCACCATCTCTCTTGACAGTTTCCGTATTTCCTCAATCGCAAATAGAGTATATTCAATTGTTTTTTGTTTGATATCTTCCTCCTCTTCATTAGCCGGCGTAAGCATGCCTACAAACAACTTGATGGTAGAAAGTATCTGATTGACATTGTCATGCATTTCACGACCCAGTCGGGTACGTTCCTGCTCTTGCACCCGCAGGGCAGCTTCGGATACATTTTTAAACTGTCGCAGTTTTTCTTCTACAAGCAGGCTTTCCATCAGTTTCTCATTCGAAACATCATTCAATGAACCAATCATCTTTACCGGTATCCCGTTTTCATATATAACAAATCCACGGTCAAGCATATTTTTATACTCCCCGTCAGCACAGAGAAATCGATATTCGCTTTCCCATGACTGAAGGCTCTTGTCAGTTACCAACTTCAGTGCATTAGTCAACTGATCTCTGTCTTCCGGATGCACCCGGCTAAGCCACCACCCCAACCCCTTTTGATCTTCAGAAAGATAACCTGTCAATTCTATCAGTGTTTCATTCCGTATTATTTCACCGGTTTGCATGTTCCATTCCCAGATGGCATCTGAGGTTACCCTGTGTAACTGTTTAAGCCTCTCATTAGCCACTTCAAGTTTATGCTCTGTGTTGATTTTCTCTGACTGATTAATGGCAAAGCCACCCATCATTTTTTTTCCTGCTTCTTCTACCGGGAAAATGGTAATACGAAATATTGCTGTGGTACCATCTGCCGATTTCCCTCTTTCCACTGACTCAAAAGGCATACCTGTCTGTAACACTTTCAGGTGTTTTCCATACAAAGCATCAGCAACAGCAAGGGGCAAAAGTTCAGTAATTTTCTTATTTAAAGCTGTCTTATCAAGACGGAAATATTGAAAAAAAATGTTGTTGGCAAAAACCAAATTAGCATCCTCATCTACTACCCACAGCATGTTGGGAGTATTGTTCATGAAAGCCCGGAAAATATTTTCTTCCGCACTATTCTTTGATAGTGTTTGTTTTTTCATAGCCGGTTCAGTGGCCGCTAAAACTCCTGAGCATATAAAGTTTTTTAACTCATCATTTTTACCGGGAAAGTAATTTACCTGCCACTTCATTGAATGATAAACCCCATTCTTCAGATAAAATTCCATAGAGTACGGATTGCTGTTTTTCACAGAGTTCTGCAAGGCTTTTTTAAAGTCTTCAATATGTACGGGGTGGAGCAGATCAAAAAAATTATTCTTGAACTGCCTTGGGTTTTTCAGATTCAGTTCTTTTTGCATCCTTGCATTGGCCAGCAGAATATTACCTTCTTCGTCAATCACAGACAGATATTGGCTCACCTGGCCGCCGGCCGATGTAATGATTGGTTTTAGTTCTTTCCAGTTAATTTTCATTCCTCTATTTTATCTGGTTGATAAATAATGGCTAGTAAGTAGTTTTATGGGGTTGGATAAATGATATAAATAACCTGAGGTTTCTCATCTGCCTATTTCTTCAATGAGATCCGGAATCTTCCCAAAATCCCTGCTTTTATCAAGGAAATAATCAGCACCGGCTTCAAAACAAAGCTTCCTGTAACTTTCATTTGAATGGTTGCTAACCATTATGACTTTACAATACCAGCCTTCACCTTTTATATAATGCAATACTTCGATACCGCTTTTACCAGGCATATTTATATCCAGCAATACAATAACAGGTTTTTCCTTTGCTATCAATTTTATTGCCTCACCATAATCGCTGGCGACAATTATAATTTTTTTAGTGCCAGCTTCCTCCATCAGGCTAACCAGCCGGTCAGTATATTTTTTATTATCATCAACTATCAGTATCATGAGTATCTATTGCTTTGAACCAATAAAATTAACGTTAACCAATCCGGTGAAAAATAGTAACTTCTGTAATTAGCTTGTAGTAAATAATAGAAAGAATGTAGATAAGAAACTACATAATAACACTGGAAAAGAAGAGCAGCAAGAAATAACTATATCAGTTTATAGTCTACTGCCGGCATTCAGATCATTTTTTTCTCAAGCGCATATCTGATCAGTTCCGCATTTGATTTCATTCTCATCTTTTCCATAATGCGGGTACGGTAAGTGCTTACAGTAGTTGTATTGAGTGAGAGTTTTTCAGCAATTACAGAAGTCGATTTACCTGATGCCAGTAAAATGAATACTTCAAATTCCCGGTTGGAGAGATGCTCATGCAACTGTTTCTCACTCTCTTCCATAAGAGAGTTTGCCAGCTTTTCGGCAATAGATGGAGTAATGAATTTTTTTCCCGTCAGTACCTTTTCAATAGCTTTTATCAGGTTGTAATGAATAGTTTCTTTACCAAGATACCCCCAAGCCCCGGATTTAAAAGCCCTTAATGCATACTGATCTTCCGGGTACATACTCATGATCAGAACTGGTACACCCGGAACTGCCTGATTAATTTGCGGAAGGGCCTCAATACCGCTGCGCCCCGGCATATTTATATCACAGATTATAACATCCCACTTGTCTGATTTTATTTTTTGAAACAGCTCTTCAATATCTGCAACCTCTCCTATAACGGCCGACGGGTACTCATCAAGCAAAAGTTCCCTTATACCCCTGCGAACAATGGCATGATCATCAGCAATTAAAATGTGGGCACTCTTCATAACTACTTTTCAGAACTAATACTCATTTATGCAAAGGTACACTTACCAGTATGGTGGTGCCTTTACCCTGTTTTCCTGCGATTTGATATTTCCCTCCTATGACTGCGGCCCGTTCTTTCATACCCAAAACCCCGAGGGTTCTTTTTATTACAGCTTTTTTCTCATCATAGCCTATCCCATTATCTTCTATCATCAACACGATATCATCATTTTTCTTTTCCAGCTTAACTAGTACCTTTTTGGCACGGGAATGTCTCGCAACATTCGTAAGCGATTCCTGGAATATTCTAAACAGGCCATTTTTTACCTGATCTGTCAACCTCAGATTGCCTTTAGGTGCAGTAAATTGGATTAAAATGCCAGACCTGATTTCAAAATCATTCAGGTGCATCTCAATGGCAGGTACCAAGCCTAAATCATCCAGCACACTAGGACGAAGGTTAGAAGAAATTCTCCTTACAGATTTTACCATATTGTCCAGCAGTTCGAGCAGATTATGTATTTTTTTACTGGCTCCTGCGTCTTCCATATCAACCTTTTTTTTCAGCCACGCCACATCCATCATCATTACAGTAAGCTGCTGACCCAGCTCATCATGTATTTCCCGGGCAATATAGGTACGTTCTTCTTCTCTTATATTTTGCAGGTACTCCGTTAGCTTGCGGATTGACTTATAAGATTCTTCTAATTCCATCTCGGCCTTTTTTCTCATGGTAATATCATTGGCAATAATGAGCCGGCATGGTTTGTCTTCATAAATTATCCTGTGAGATGAAACCTCCACATCAATAATACTTTTATCTTTTTTTACATGGTGCCAGACGCCGGTTTGCAAAGCGGTGTCATCATAATTTCTATTGAGCCATTCATTGAATTCATTAACCTCTTTCTCCGCCTGCAGTTTCCAGGCATCTATCCGCAAAAATTCTTCCCGGCTATACCCATAGTGCAGGATAGCTGCTTCATTTACATCAATCAGTCGCTTTGTTTTAATTTCAATTACCCACATAGGTAGGGGGCTTTTTTGAAAAAGTTGCCTGTATTTTTCTTCGCTCCGCTTTATTTCGTCTTCTGCATTTTTTAAATCAGTTAAATCAAACATTGCCCCATTCCATAAAATGCTGTCATTTTTCAATTTTTTAGGTATAGAATTTCCCTGAATCCATTTAATCTGCTTATCCGGTTCTGCTATTATCCTGAATGTAAAAGACCATAGAGTTAGTGTATTGGCGGAAGCTAAGATAGTTTCGTACAATCCCGGCAAGTCATCCGGATGCACTTTTGCAAATGCATTCCCCACATTTTCATAAGCTTCCTCAGGAGATACTCCGATAAGGTCTTTTGCACTTTCGCTGATATAGCGAAAATGGAACTCGCCGTTGGGTTCCATTACAAACTGGTAAACAAATCCTGGAATGGAAGCACTGATTTCCCTGAGTTGCTCATCTTTTTCGAATACTTTTTTATCCGCAGCGATACGTTCGGTTATATCCCTTACCATTCCGAGGTATTTACCATCCGGCAACTTTTTAGAGTGTACTTCAACTTCTACAGCAGTACCATCTTTCTTTTTAATTCTTCTTTGGCGTATAACTGATTCTCCGGTAGCTAAAAGTTCAAGCACAATAGGGTTTAAGGCAAGATCTTCCTTAAACACTATATCAAACAGAGACATGTTCCTGAGTTCTTCTTTTGTATATCCCAGCAACCTGGTAGAAACAGTATTCACATCCAGGAAACGACCATTTTCACTGAAAATAAAAATAGCATCGGCTGACTGGTCAAAGAAGGAACGGTATTTTTCTTCTGACAGACGGATTTGTTCCTGCGCCTTTTTACGTTCACTTACGTCCCGGATTATAGACAACACTTTTCCCTCCCCTATCAGTTTTGAACTAATTTCTATATCAAACTGGTTCCCATTTTTGTGTACAGCCCTGCGTTCCACCAGTAGAGAATGCCCTTTGCCGAGCAGATCCAAACGTATGGGCTTCAACTTTGTGTCTTTTGGATCAAGGAAAATGGTTATGCTTTTTTGTAACGCATCTTCTCTTGTGTACCCAAACATGGTACAAAGTGCAGAATTAACTTCTATAATATTTCCATTGAGATTGGCAACAAAGATGCCATCCGATGCCTGTTCTACCAATGAACGGTACCGTTCTTCACTTTCTATTATTGCCTTCTCTGCTTTTTTGCGTTCGGTAACATCTATCATCACGCCTTCAATTGTCTCTTCCCCGGTCAGGTGATTTATTTGCAGGAAACAGTTTTCAATAACAAATACCGGGCTGCCATCCTTATGCTTCAGTTTTGTTTCCAGATTAATTAATTCTCCTGCTTCTTTCAAACTGCTGATAAATTTATTGCGGCAGGTTTTGATAAAATATAACGTGCCGGCATCCTGCCCGATTAATAAATCGGGGGTATAACCCAGCATGCGGGCAAATGAAGTATTACATGCCAGTATCCTTCCTTTTATAGTGGTTTGATAAATACCAGCCAGATTTTTTTCAACGATAGATCGGTATTTTTCTTCACTTTCCCTGAGTTGCTGTTCTGCTTTTATTCTTACTGTCAGGTCTCTTGCCACGGCCAAGTATCGCCCATCTGAAAGTTTACTGGCATGTATTTCTACTTCTACGGCTTCCCCGTCTTTTCTTTTCAGTCTTCGTCTGGTGATTGTAGATACTCCCTTATTTAACAGGTCAAACTGCAAAGGTTTTTCTTTAATGTCCTCATTAAAGAAAATATCCTTCACCGATACCATTATATTATCATGTCTGCTGTAACCAAGCAGTTGCAAGGCACTTTCGTTTACATCAAGCAGTTGCCCGGCGGCATTGAATAATACAATAGAGTCACCAGCCTGCTGCATCAGGGTTCGGTATTTGGTTTCACTTTCCTTTATCTTTTCTTCAGCCAGTTTCCGTTCGGTGATGTCTTTTTCCAATGACTGTGTTCCAACGATATCTCCCTCCTCAAACAAAGCTGTAACCCTGCATTCAATCCATATCTCGCTGCCATCTTTTCGCAATCCTTTGTATTCAAATTCTTCAGGCACTTGCATACCTTTCATGCGGCTATTATGCCGCAGTGTCACTTCCTCATAAAATTCCGGAGAGGTATAATCTTTATAAGACAAATTTTTAAACTCATCTTCTGTGTATCCAAACACTTTGCCGAACTCGCTATTGGCATAAACCAGACGGCCTTCTTTGTCTTCAATAATTAATGATTCATGAATATTTTCAACCAGGTTTCTGAATTTTATTTCGTTTTTATGTAGCTTCTCTTCTGCCAGTTTTCTTTCGGTCATATCAACTATATAAGCAACTCCCTTATGTTGTTCTCCCCCTTCAAATACTGCGGCTCCAAATAATATTGAAATACGACTCCCGTCTTTTCGGATGTATTCCTTTTCATAAGGTTGACATATGCCGGTCAAGGCTACTTGTTCAAGCCCCTTTCGATCAAGATCGGCATATTCAGGTGGTGTCATTTCATTCCAACGAAGTTTTCCCTCCTTCATATCTGTTTTTGTATAGCCAACCATTTCAAGAAAATGATCGTTGGCATCAAGTATTTCACCTTTTGCATCCCAGTATATTAAGCCAATCATATTGGAATCAAATATTCGCCTGGAACGGGCCTCACTTATGCGAAGTTCTTCTTCTGCTTTTTTACGATCAGAAATATCCCTTACAAAAGCACAGAAAAATTCAACATCCCCCTGTTTTACCGGAGTTATTGTCAACTCCACCGGAAGCTCTTTGCCCTCCCGGTTGATGGCGGTAATCTCTGTTAGCTTGCCAAGCACCTTTCCTTCCCGGGTTTGTAAATAACTAGCAAGCCCTTTTTTATGCCGCTCCCTGTAGGCAGCCGGTATGATGGTTTCTGATACAGTTTTTCCAATTACTTCTTCGGCCTTCCACCCAAATACCTTTTCAGCCTGCGGTGTCCATGTTGTAATCAACCCGTTTGTATCCATACAGATAACGGCATCCAGAGCAGAGTTCATAATAAGTCTTTGGGTCTCTTCACTGTGCCGGAGATCATCTTCTGCCTTTTTTGACTCACTTATGTCCCTGATAAAAATGGATAACCCTTCCGGAGACGGATAGATATTATTTTCATACCACAGATCTAATGGCTCATTATAATCAGTATTGCTCGCAGGTTGCTGCTCAGCCATTGCCTTATGATAGGCGTTGTAAGTAATGGACCCAACCGCTTCAGGAAATTCTTCCCATAAATTTTTTCCAAGGAGATCAGCTGAAGTTCGCTTGCTTAATTCGCTGGCTCTTTTATTTATGTAAGTAACCCGCCAGTTTTTATCAAGGGTCATAAAGGCATCGCTTATTCTTTCATAATCATCTCTCACCTGCCCCATTTTTCCTTCACCTACCCCATAGAACCGGTCTCTTTCTTCTTTGGCAAGTTTGAGTTTATTTGTGCACCACCAAATAATCAATATACTGCTGATGGCAAATACAGCAATTATGGCGAATAAGCGGAATCTTGAGTTATATATTCCTGCCAGTGGTTCCTGTAGCAGCAGCCAGGTTGCGCCAAAGAGAGCAACAATGATGAGCAACACACCCCACAAACCTGTTCGGGTGGCTTTGGAGAATTTCCTTTTTCTGAAAGGCATAATCAGAGTTTCTGCATTTAGCTTCTGGCCATATCTTTTTACAGAATATAATGGCCAACAAGCACTATAAGATTACCGGTAAACAAAGAATATAATATTTAGCCGATGCTTATAAAGTTACAAAGAAGCAATAGCTCCGGAGAATATATTATAAACAACTTACTATTTCTATGATACCATGGCTCACTCGTAAAGCTTATGAAAAAATTAGAGAAATTTTGTAGTAATTGGTTTAATAAAATGTAGTTCTGGAACTACATGCAGGCTGCGGGAATCTTATCACCCAGGCCTGTGGGTTCGTGGTTTTGTTGAGGAAAGACAATTCTTCTAAAGGGATTATCGTATTACAAAGCACTTTCATTGATAAAATTGACAAGGGCTGCGGTGTTTTTCAAATGCAGTTTTTTGAGAATGTTGTAGCGGTGCACTTCCACTGTTTTTATGGAAATGTTCAGTTGCCCGGCAATCTCTTTGGAAGACATTCCCTCCTTTATCAGTTTAGCAATGTCAATTTCCCGTTTTGAGAGGGCATTTATGTTAGTCATTTTGCTGTCTTCATTCAGGTCATGTAGCGAAAGAAGTTCTTTTGCCTCATCGCAGATATATTTTTTACCTGCATCTACTTCCAGAATGGCTTTCACCAATTCTTCTCTTGATGAATTTTTGGTGACATATCCAACAGCCCCTGACTGAAACATTTTTTTGACATAGGCGGATATTGCATGCATTGACACACCAATAACTTTTGAGCCTGGTGAATACTTTCGAATAGTTTTAGTAGCCTCAAAGCCGTTAACAGGGAGCATATTAATATCCATCAAAACAATCCGGGGTCTTTGGGTCTTAGCGATTTCAATTGCTTCATCAGCAGAACTTGCACTTCCAATTACACGGAAAAAAGTTTCGTTGTTAAGTATCTGCGCCCACGACTCTCTGATCAGGCGGTGATCATCTACCAGCAGAATAGTGATTGGCTCCATTAAAGAAAATAAATTGAACTTTAAATTATGATAAAAAAATGACTCCTAAATTATTTTTTTTGAAGGTTGCTCTATTTAAACATAACCTCTTCTAAAAAATCTTTGTACTTGCTGGTCTTCAGGAATGTTATCATGCGGTTATGTTTACTGTGACAGGCCACTCTCGCAGAATCGCTTTGTGGATGGCCTCACCAATGGCCTTTTTTGGATTTTCTCAATTCGTTTCATGATGATTTGGCTTTTCAAATTGCATGGTGCGAAAGGAACAAAGGTCGTTTACTCTTTCGAAGGCCAAAAAAGGCAAAATCAATTGTCTTTCGTTTATTCGGTTGTTGGAGGCACTTCGACAAGCTCAGTACACCAATCGAGGTGTAAAAAAATTATTTTCGTACATTCATGAATGGATAAAAGAGCCTTTATAAAAAACATCTCCCTGCTCGGCATTACTCCTGCTTTCAGCCAACTTGATAAATGGGTAGCAAAGTATGAACACATACAACCGGAAACACTGGCTGCTGATGAAGGTTTCTGGGAAGGCATCCGTAAAGGGTACCGCCTTAAGCCGGATTACATCAATCTGGAGAATGGGTACTATTGTTTTCTTCCACAGGTAGTGCTGGAACAATTTATCAGCCATGTGCGGGAAATAAATTACCAGGGCTCGTATTATATGCGTACAAAAAGATTTGATGATAATAAAGCCATGGCCGAAAAACTGGCGGCACTGGCAGGATGTTCCAATGAAGAATTAGTGATAACAAGAAATACAACGGAATCGCTGGACCTGGTGATAGGCGGCACACATTGGCAGCCCGGTGATGAGGCTGTAATGGCCGAACAGGATTATGGCGCCATGCTCGACATGTTTAAACTGGTGGCCAAAAGACATGGAGTTATCAATAAGATTATTTCCATCCCCAATCATCCTGCTTCAGACGAAGAGATCGTGGATCTCTATGCCAACGTCATCACTCCCAAAACTAAATTGCTAATGGTATGCCATATAATCAATATTACCGGTCAGATACTTCCTGTGCGAAAGATCTGCGATATGGCCCATAGCAAAGGTGTAAAAGTGCTGGTGGACGGGGCACATGCATTTGCACATTTCAGGTATTCAATTCCGGATTTGCATTGCGATTATTATGGCACCAGCTTGCACAAATGGATGAGTGTTCCGCTTGGTTTAGGTTTCTTATATGTAAAAAAAGAAAACATTGCAGACATATGGCCCTTGCTGGGCCCCAACCCTACTTACAAGGAAGATGATGTTCGCCGGTTGAATCATACCGGCACACCACCTGTTCATACTTACCTGGCCATCACCAATGCAATCAATTATTATCAGAAAATTGGTGCAGAAAGAAAAGAAGCAAGGCTTCGCTACCTCCAGCATTACTGGACAGATAAAGTAAGGAACCTGAAAAATGTAATCGTAAATACTCCTGCCCAGGCTGAACGTTCATGTGCCATTGCAAATGTGGGTATCGCTAATATGAAACCTGCTGACCTTGCAGATACATTGCTAAAAAAATATAAGATTTATACGGTGGCTATTGATTATGCCAATGTGCATGGGTGCCGTATTACTCCAAATGTTTATACCACTCCAAAAGAATTGGATCAGTTTGTAAAGGCATTGAGTGAGTTGGCAGTAATATAAAGTTGGTGAAAAAAACATTATCGACAGGTCTAAATTTCCTCTATTCGTTTGTTGGTGATCGCCTGCCCACTTGGCTTGGCGCAACACGAACAAAGGCCGGAGGTAATGTTACTTTAAACACAGTATTAAGCCCCCCTGATTGCTTCAATTTCCGCAACAGTCATTGGTAATTTTTTTCCTAATAATTTAGCCCCGTCTGTGGTAATCAGAAAATCTTCTTCTACACGAATGCCCCCAAAATTTCGGAGGGTTTCCAGTGCTTCATAATTAATAAAAGATTCAAATTTTCTTTCCACCTTCCATTGGTCCATTAATGCCGGTATGCAATAAACACCAGGCTCTACTGTTAATGTAAATCCCGGTTCCAGGTTACGGCCCAGACGAAGCGATTTTATTCCAAATTGAGTGCTTTTCTTAATCACATCATTATAACCAACATATGGTTCTCCCAGGTCTTCCATATCATGCACATCCAGGCCAATCATATGCCCCAGACCACATTGAAAAAAAAGGGCATGTGCTCCTGCAACAACTGCTTCACTTGCATTACCTTTCATAATACCAAGGCCCTGCATACCTTCCACAATTTTTTGTGCTGCTGCATAATACACATCCCTGAATAATACTCCCGGCTTTAACATGGCAACCGCAGTGTTATGCGCATTTAAAACAATCTCGTACACTTCCTTTTGCTTCGTTGTAAACTTTTTTCCAACAGGATAAGTTGAGGTAAGATCACCGGCATATTGCATTTCGTTACTGGCACCGGCATCGCAAAGTAAAAGCTGTCCTTCTTGTATTGTGTTACCACTATAAACATTATGCAGAGTTTCGCCATGAATAGTAACGATGGGATTAAAAGAAATATCGGCATGATTTGCGAAAGCAACTTCTTTAACCTTTGCCACTATTTCATATTCTTTCATTCCCGGTTTTGCATAGTACATAGCGGCCATATGCATATCAGCACTTATTGCTGAAGCTTTATCCATTTCTTCCGCTTCACAAACTTCTTTATATGAACGCTGATTAACAATTGTTTTAATTAGCGGAACAGATACATGATTGCCAATTTCGTTTACAGCTATATTTAACAACCCGGCAATTTTAATTTTGTTTTCAGGACGGTAAGGCGGTATTATATGTATTTTTCTTTTGTTCTCTAAAGCAGCATTTATATAAGTGTTAAGCTCATTGGCAGCCGCTGTTTTATTTACACCCACTGCTGCTGCCATTTCTCTTACAGAAGGCTGTGGTCCTGTCCAAACAATATCATCAATGGTCAGGTCATTGCCGAAAATAATTTCTTCACCTGAATCTGCGTCAATAATAGCAGCAAGACCTGCAATATTCAATCCAAAATAATAGAGGAATGTGCTGTCCTGCCTGTAAGGATACCAGTTATCCCTGTAGTTCATGCCGCTTTCTTCATTGCCTAAAAAAAATATAAGCCCATTTTCAATATTTCTATTTAAAACAGTGCGTCTGTTTATATATACCGATTTTTCGAACAACTTAAACTGCATAAACTATGATTTAATTTTTTGAAATTTTATTTACCTAAATATTTTTTTGCTATCCCTCTGTTCACAAATATTACCATGCGGCTCTTATTACCAAAGTTAGCAGTTGTTCGTACTGAAAAATCTGTATGATCAAACCGGGCAAAACTGGTCGTTACATCAACTCTATAAAAAAAATAGTACGTTGTTGATGGTATTGAGCATGGCATTCTGTGCTGCCTTCACCAAAGGCCGGAGTTAAAGTTTCCTTTATTAGTTTGTTGGTGATTTGCCTACTCACTTGGCTTGGCGCAACACCAACAAAGGTCGTTTACTCTTCCGAAGACCAATTAGAGCAAAAAGGCCGTTTACTCTTTCGAAGACCAAAGGCAAGAAAAAAAAATGGTTGTCTGTAGCTCTTTCGGTTGGTGGAGATACTTCATCCCGCCTCAGGCGGGATCAGTACACCAACCGAGGCCTGTTATTTTTTTTGGAAACCCTGCCAAGCGGAAAACTTTATTTTTCTAAATTATCAATATCACTTAAATCCTGGTAACGGCCGCTGGCTTTCTTATTTTTTTCAGGTCGGTATAACCCATGAAATTTACAAAGAGTCCATCAATTTCAATCTCTTTCCTGTTTGGGATGGGGCAATTATCATATGTACGAGTTCAACCTTGAAGGCTACAGAATTGGAGTAGTTGACGAAGAAGAAAAAATAATGGCTATGGTAGCGACGAGGTACTTGACTCAACAACTATAAAAATCAGTGACGTAGTTACCCAACCAAAAGACATTATCAATTACCTATACGATTTTGGCGATGGTTGAAAACATCAAATGAAAGTTGAAAAATTCCATGGTATTGACATGGTTTTAAATTATCCAACTTGTATTGACGGACAAATGAATTGTCCACCAGAGGATTGCGGTGGTATTGGTTCATTTTATCATTGTATTGACGTACTTAAAGATAAAAGACATCCCGACCATAAAGAAGTTAACCAGTGGTTCGACAAAAAAAATAAACCTGAGCAGTTCGACATGGAAAAAATAAATCGTAAACTAAAGAAGCTTACCCAATCCAGTTCTTAACTGGATTGGCAGCGGGCAGAACAGCAGCTTACAGGACATTGTCCTTCTTAAGCAGCAATAACTACAGATACTGTGGCGAAAATATTTTGAATTCGAAAATTATACCCCCACATTTTGTGGCTTACGTCCGCAGCCGGACAAAAGAAGACGTCCGGCTGCGGCACGTCAGGGTTTTTAAGAGGTCTTTTCTGGATACAGCCTTTTCCTGCAATTCGGTTCTCAAAAAATTATAAAGGAAATATTAATCAGCAGCACTTCTATCGCAGATCCACTTCTTCCACACCCGGATATTTTGTTTTATCAAAAGTAAACTTGCTATCGGCCAATGTAACATTCGTCTTCATGGTAGTTACCGTGTAAGAATACCGGTTGCCGGCATTCTCCAACACCCTGGTGCTGTAAATCGTTTTGGCAACTTTGTCCACCTGCAGATATACTTTATGAAAGGGCTTGCTTTTATCAAGCGGTGTCAATTCTATTTCCTGCATTACCTTACCATTCACCGTCTTTTCACCATTTAGTATGTATCTGAAATCTTTATCATAGAAATTGGTAAATAATTTCTGTGGGGTTACCATACCGCTGGAAGCATCCAGTTTGCTGATGGTAACCTCGTTTGCCACTTTATCATAGTTCCAGATGGTGGTACCGTTGCAAAATATTTCCTGTCCACTGAATGTTACTTTATATTTAGTGCCTTTCATCAAGATGCTGCCTGTTTTGGTAGAAAGGGCTTTACCGGACGCATTTTCAACCTTATAGGAGAATGTAGCCTGAACAGTGGTAAAGGTTTTGAACTTAGCACTAACTCCATCCAAAATAGCTTTGGCAGCCGGGTCGCTGGCTTGTGCAAAGACAAGTATCGTAGTGCTAAGTAATAATGCAGATAAGTACAATTTCTTCATCATGATTGATTTGTGTGGCAGCCCGATAAGACGGCCAAAGATAATAATTACGGAAATAGGACAGGCAATGACCGTACCGGGTTGCAATTCAGCATTCTTCTTAACAACCCACTAACGCATCAACCCAATGCATCAAGATGTTGATTCAACTCCATCTCAGTTTTTATTAATACATCCCGGGCTTTGCTCCCCTGGTTGGGGCCAACAATCCCCGCTGCTTCCAACTGATCCATTAAGCGGCCAGCCCTGTTGTAGCCTAATTTCATTCTTCGTTGTAATAATGAAGTGGAACCAATCTGGTTTTGTACTATCAACCGGGCAGCATCTTCAAATAATGAATCTCTGTCGGACAGGTCAAAATCTTTTCCTTCCAGTTCTTTTTCATCAATATATTCCGGTAGTAAGAAGGTTTCAGCAGGCCCCCGCTGGTCACCAATAAATTCAACAATTTTTTCCACCTCCGGTGTATCAACAAAAGCACATTGCAAACGGGTTAATTCCCCATGATGAGAAATCAGCATATCGCCCTTGCCAATCAATTGTTCGGCACCGCCGGTATCCAAAATAGTTCTTGAGTCTATTTTGGATGACACTTTAAAGGCGATCCGGGAAGGAAAGTTGGCTTTAATGGTACCCGTAATGATATTCACCGATGGCCTTTGTGTAGCAATAATAAGATGGATACCTACTGCCCTCGCCAATTGTGCCAGCCGGGCAATCGGCATCTCAATTT
>JANNCC010000376.1:0-6830 GCA_031386125.1 Chitinophagaceae bacterium | reverse complement strand
CTAAACTTTTTTCTTAGCATTGTAACTCTGAAAAATAATTTGATGAGAAATTCATCCTGCTCAACAACAAACGATTGCACCAATTATTAAAAAAGCTATTCATACCGTAAAGCCTCTATGGGATTAAGTTTCCCGGCTTTGAGGGCAGGGTAGAAACCTGCCAGCAAGCCTACCAGAGTACAAATAATAATGCCATATAAAACCCAGTTCCAGGGAACTACAAAGCCGGTATTCAGCACAATTGAAAAAAGATTGCCCACAGCGATACCCAGCACTATTCCAAATAGGGCACCCAGCACACTAATAATAATAGCTTCCAGCAAAAACTGGCGGCTCACCATATTGCTTTTTCCGCCAATGGCTTTTACAAGGCCCACTTCCCGGGTTCGTTCAGATACAGAGACCAGCATAATATTCATAAGACCAATTGCAGCTCCAATCAATGTAATAAGTCCTATAACCGTAGCTGATATGGTAAGAAGGCGCAAACTGTTCATAGCTTTTTCAGCAATACTATCACTACGATCCAATACAAAATTGCTTTCTTCTGTAGTACTTACTTTACGAATGCTTCTAAAAACCCCTTCGGCCTCTCCCATCGCTGCCTGCACTTTCTGCAAATCTGGTGTCATAATACCTATTACAAATGAATAACCTGCCGGAAAATTTCTGACAACATTTGAATAAGTAGTGATGATAACATTATCCCTGCTGAATCCAAAGCTGGAGCCGCGGCTTTTCATCACTGCCAGCACCCGGTATGGGATGTTGTTGATACGGACAACAGCATTAACTGCTCTTTCCACATCTTCTTTAAATAACCGTTTGGCCACATCATACCCAAGCAAGCAAACATTGCTGCCAGATTGCATATCTATCTTCCCCATGTTTCTTCCATACTGAATGGTAAACCCGTTCAGCAATAAATAATTATTATCACCGCCAAATAAAAATACATTGGGATTGGTCTTACGGTTGTTGAAGGAAGCAATATTATTTCTGCCACCAAAGATGGAAATACTTTTTATGGCTGGAAAAGTAAACCGGTCTGCAAATATTTCTGCTTCGTCTTTTGTAATTAATTTTCCCAGGCTGGATGTCTTCTCTTTTTTATCCCCTTTTTTAGAGACGGTAATATCTTTTTTATTGCCCCCGCCAAAATTGATACTTCGTTCTTTATACCGGATGGTAAAAGCATTGGCACCCATGGTAGAAAAACTCTCTGTGAATTTCTGGTTCATTGCTTTAATAGCTGTAATAATGCCTATCAATGCCATGATACCAAAAGCCATAATGGCCACAGTAAGTCCTGTACGCAGTTTATTACTGCGAATGGTGCGGAAAGCCAATGAAAAGATATCCAGGAATTTCATGGTGTAAACAAGTCTGAAGGCCTCAGCCTGACTTGTTTACAAATATAACAACTGTTTACTGGTCAGACCGGGACGGTCAGACCATCGTTAAAAATATAGCCAGCTAAACAGCAGGTTGGGAAAGAGACCAAGCAGTATCACTAATGCAGCCAACACTACCAATATACATTTAAAAGCAGGAGTAACCTGGATTGGCTGCGCATCACCTTCCTTAAAATACATAGCCTGTATAACACGGAAATAATAATAGACACTTACAGCGGCCATTGCTATGGCGAAAATAGCCAGCCAGAGATTTTTATCATCATTGAGCACCGCTTTCAGCATATAAAACTTAGAAAGAAATCCTGCAGTGAGGGGTATGCCCGCCAATGATAAAAGGAATATAGTAGTGGTTACGGCGAGCAGTGGTTGCTGCTTTGCGAATCCATTAAAGCCATCAAAAGTATAATCCTTCATTTTTATCAAGACTGCAAAAATGCCGATGGTGGCAAAACTATAGGCAGCGGTATAAAGCAGTAAACCTTCCTTGGCATCTGTATTCATAGCATACAATGACAACATCATAAAACCTGCCTGGGCAATACTGGAGTAAGCCAGCATCCGTTTCACACTCTGTTGAAAAACGGCGGTAATGTTTCCAATAAAAAGTGTGGCGACTGTAAGAATAGCTATAAATAATTGCCACTGCTTTTGCTGAAATCCAAATGCATCATCAAACAAACGGATAAAGGCTATAAATACTGCTGCCTTTACAATGGTGGCCATGAAAGAAGTAAAGACTGTCGGCGCCCCATCATACACATCCGGTGTCCAAAAATGGAATGGTGCCACGGATGCCTTAAAAGACATAGAGAAAAGCAGTAATAACATACCGGCCATCAGTAATGCTGAAGGTTTTGTTTCTGTGAAGGCACCGATACTGACGGTGTTAAAAGTTCCCATTGCCCCATATATCAATGTGATACCCATCAACATAAGTCCTGTAGAGAAAGCACCCAATAGAAAATATTTCAAGGAGGCTTCATTGCTTTTTAAATTTCTCTTATCGCTGCCTGTTAAAATGTAAAGTGGTATAGAAATAATTTCAATACCGAGGAAAAGAATCAACAACGATTTAAATGAAGAGGTAAGAGTGATGCCGCAAAGAATAAAAAAGATGAGAGCAAAATATTCTGCATAATTAACTCCTACTTTTTCCATATCCTTTGCAGATAGCAACAGGTAAATTAATGTGGAAACAAAAGCAATACTATTAAACAGCAAAGAAAAATTGTCAAAGACAATCATTCCTTTTGTATCAATTTTGAAAAATACGGTACCGCAAATTTCCAGCATGTTAGCAAGCAATAACAAACACAGCCCTGCGACAGCAAGGCTCCTTATAGCAACTTTTGATTTCAGCAGAATTCCGCTGAACATCATAACAACTCCCAGTATGGCCGATAATAGTAATGCGTTCATATTAATACCCTTATTACTTCTGTATAGTGAACCGAAGCGCTTCAAATTTGTCAAGAACTGATTTAGCTGCAGCCGTTGTTTCATTCAGCATACACTGCGGATAAACACCAACACAAAAAATGATTAACACAATTATTCCCAGTGCCAGTTTCTCATTCCACTTAATATCCTGTGTAGAGACTGTCAACTCGTTGGTATTCCCGTAAAAGACTCTCCTTATCATATTCAATGTATAAACAGCTCCCAAAATAGTACCCAACCCGCCAAGCACCGTAAACCACAAATAGTAATTCGTTTGTGAACTGAATATGCCGTTAAACATCAGGAATTCGCCGGGAAATGCATTCGTTAATGGCAGCGCAATATTTGCCAATGCCACTATCACCAAGAGAATAGCCAATGCAGGTGCTTTCTGCGCCAGTCCTCCCAATTCAGATATTTTTCTCGTTCCGAGTTGTCTTTCTATCAATTCCACCACTATCCATAAACCAATGATGTTAATACCATGGTTAAACATCTGTATCATTAATCCCTGCAGGCTGCTTGTATTTTGTGCAAAGGCAGCAGCACACATCAGGCCGATATGGGCAATGGATGAATAGGCAATTAGCCTCTTCAAATCATTTTGCTGGATGGCAATTAATGATGCATAAACAACTCCAATCAATGCTGCGCAGGTAATAAAATCTGCCCATTGATAAGAAGCAAAAGGTAACACCGGAAACAGCCATCGAAGCATACCAAAAACTCCCATTTTAACCATTACCCCACTCAATATCATAGTAGTAGCAGTAGGTGATTGTTCATATGTATCAGGTTGCCAGGTGTGCAATGGAAAGATGGGCATCTTAATAGCAAAAGCAAGGAAGATTAACCAAAAGGCTATCGCCTGTTCTTTTTTGGACAATACTGTCGTGTAAAAAGAATCAATAGAAAAAGAATGATCCGGTGTATGTGAGTAGATATACAGAATACCTATCAGCATCAATAAAGAACCAATAAAAGTGTAGATAAAAAATTTAAACGTAACAGGTATCCTCTTTTCACCGCCCCACTGAGAGCAAAGGAAGTACATGGGTATTAATGCCAGCTCCCAGAAGAAATAAAACAGTAAGGCATCTGTAGCCAGGAACACTCCCATCATTCCTGCCTGTGCCAACAGCATTAGTGCAAAAAAATTATTGGGCTTTTTATATTTGCTATTCCAGGTAGCGAGGATAACCAACGGGTAAGCGATAGCATTTAATAAACAGAGTAATTTTCCCATTCCATCCAGTTTCAAGGAAAAACTGCTGCCTATGTTTTGCATCCACTCTGCACGGAAAAATAATGCACTGCTACCATCTGCTATATTAAACCCTGCAATACTGCACAATAATGTTCCCACCGAAGCAGACAGCACCCAAATGCGTACTTGTTTCTCGTCCTTTAAAAGAAAAGAAGCCAGTCCGGCAATAAGAGGAATCAATATTAATAATAAAGCAGCCATATTATTTTCTCAAAAAGAATTGTACAACAAAAATAACCACCATACTTGCTACCATTAACAGCACATAATTACCTACCTGTCCGCTTTGCAACAATCGTAACTGACGACCGCCATAATTCACTAACCTGCCAACTCCATTTACAAGGTCATCAATAACGGATTTCTCAATCACCGTTTTCAGAAATCCACCAAACTTATTTAACGGATTCACAATTATCTTTCTATACAACTCATCTACATACCATCTGTTTTCCAGCACTTTGCCAAAACCTGTTGCTTCGCTGCGTTGATAATTTTTGAATTTAAACCAGGCAAAAATTATTATAGCAATTACTAATGCTGTAGATAATCCCATTAGCATGTATTCTGTAGATTCCGAAACATGATGTTCAGTATGAATGGCTATAACCGGTGATAAA
Organism: Chitinophagaceae bacterium; assembly: GCA_031386125.1. Taxonomy (GTDB): domain Bacteria; phylum Bacteroidota; class Bacteroidia; order Chitinophagales; family Chitinophagaceae; genus JJ008. The sequence continues at coordinate 2,085 of JANNCC010000376.1, read as the reverse complement.
AACTCACCAAGTTTATCTCCGCCGTGTATAAACACTTCTGGTATGCCAACAAAACCACCAATGATAGATAGTACTGCGAGAATAATCAAGGGAATTGTCATTGCTGCAGGGCTTTCATGCAAATGATTTTCCTGCTCATGTGTGCCCCTGAACTTTCCGTAGAAAGTAATGAACAATAAACGGAACATATAAAAAGCCGTAAGCAACGCTGTAAACAAAGCAATGCCATATAGTACCGGGTTTTTCACAAATACACTTAACAGAATGGCGTCCTTAGAAAAGAAACCGCTGAACGGCGGAATTCCTGCTATCGTAACACAACCAATCAGGAAAGTAATAAAAGTAATTTTTAATTTCTTCCCTAATCCACCCATGTTACGGATATCCTGTTCGCCACCCATGGCATGTATCACACTACCGCTGCCAAGGAACATTAATGCTTTGAAGAAGGCATGTGTCATCACATGAAATACGGCCGCAGTATAAGCACCGCAGCCTAATGCCAAAAACATAAACCCTAATTGGCTAACTGTTGAGTAAGCCAACACTTTTTTAATATCATTTTGCTTTAGTGCAATGGTAGCTGCCAGCAGTGCTGTTGCCAAACCAACATACGCTACTATATCCATAGTAAGCGGCGACAGCGAATACAATAAATTACTACGGGCTATCATATAAATGCCCGCCGTTACCATCGTGGCAGCATGTATCAATGCAGAAACAGGTGTGGGACCCGCCATTGCATCGGGCAACCATGTATAAAGAGGTATCTGTGCACTTTTACCAGTGGCACCAACAAAAAGTAATATGGTAATTATAGTAACATCGGTTGCTTTCAATTTTGCAAGACTCACAGCACTAAAAACTTCGTTGTAAGAGACAGAACCAACTCTTGCAATCAACCAGAATATTGCAATAAGAAAAGCCAGGTCACCAATACGGTTCATGATGAAAGCTTTGTTCGCTGCTTTATTGTATTCCTGCTTCTTGAACCAATAACCAATTAATAAATAAGAACAAAGCCCTACCCCTTCCCAACCAATAAACATGATAACGAAGTTCGAACCCATTACCAGCAATAGCATGGAAAAGATGAAAAGGTTCAGGTAAGCGAAATATCTCCCATAGTGTTCTACCTTCTCTTCATGCATATAGGCTGTGGAATATACATGTATGAGAAACCCAACGCCGGTTATTATTAAAAGGAATAAAGAAGAAAGCTGGTCAATTTGAAAGGCGAATGGGATTGTCAGCTTGCCAACAGAAATAAAATCGAAATAATGAGCTTCATGAGTGTTGCCACCTTTTACTTGTAAAAACACCCAAATGCTGAGAACAAATGAAGCAAGGATAACTCCTGAACCAATGATACCAATCGCTGATTTCGATAAATGTTTTCTTCCCAAACCATTGATGAGAAAACCAATCAATGGCAAGAGAGGAATCAAGTACACTATTTGTAATACATTCTGCATAAACTACCTTCTAATGTTTCAATCGATTCAAGAAATTCACATCCACTGAATGTATGTTTCTGTACATCATTACAATAATTGCCAGCCCCACACTTACCTCAGCTGCTGCTACTACCATGATAAAGAATACAAATAACTGTCCGTCTGTTCCGGCTGTGGCATCTATCGCTGCATTTTTCAGGTAGTGCATTTTGGAAAATGCTACTAATAATAAATTCACCGCATTCAGCATCAGCTCTATGCACATGAAAATGATAATCGCATTACGGCGTGTCAGCACACCGACGATACCAATGCTGAATAATGCAATGGACAGAAATATGTAATAATTAATAGGCATGCCCTATCCCCTAAAGGGGAATTTTAAACCTTACTGTTCAAAAAAACATTAAGGCTGGTTAATTAATAATCATGTAACAATTCTTTACTCAAATTCACTGCTGAGTAAAGAACCGAAAGCTGAAGTGTGCGACGCAACGAAGATGCCATGAAAAACAAATGCTGGTAACACAAAAACAACTTATTACTATAAAGAACTAACAAAACAATAATGACTACCCGACCTATCTCTCCCCTTTAGGAGGACAGGGGATCGCTTATTCTTTCTTTC
>JANNCC010000365.1:0-12907 GCA_031386125.1 Chitinophagaceae bacterium | reverse complement strand
CCCGGTTCGCGCCCGCCGTAGGCATCGCTGGCGAGCTCGGTGATGTGACCGAGCAGCTGCTGGCGCAGCAGTGCCGCCTCCTTGTCCTTGCGCGATGCGGCGGCGAGCGGGTCAAGCGTCAGCGCGGCTGCAAGCAGCCAGAGGAGCAATCGGCTCGTCGCTGATGAGAAACGCTTCATCGCGGTTCACTCACACCAAATGTTGCCGTCTCGCAAGCGCGATATGCCGTGCGAGCGGCGATAGTCCGCACCGGTGGCAGGAAAGCGACACCGGGCTTTCACGCCGCGCGGGTCATTCCGCAGTCCAGCCGCCGTCCATGCTGATGTTGCTGCCGGTGATCTGCGCCGCGGCATCGCCGCACAGAAACGCCGCCATCGCGCCGACATCTTCGGGCTGGACGAATTGCTTGGTCGGCTGGCGCTGGAGCAGCACGTCGTTGATCACCTGCTCGCGGGTCAGCCCGAGCCTTATGTGCCAGAACAGCCGTGATGGGAGCATTTATGAATGTCCGTATTAATGCCAGTGGCTTTGATGATAAAGATTTTGTGACAGATGTACTGAACAGAGGCCGGGAAATTGAGAACAAAACCATAGCTTTAGAATCAGAAATATTAAAAACGATAGATGGAAAACTTGGAAACTAAGACGCTTGCAGCCGAATCAAAATTGAGTGCTATGCGCCACCTGAAAATTTATACCAAACAAGATGTGCTTTCGCTAACCAAACTGCGCCGATTTGAAACCAAAGTTGGTGAACAGGTAAAAGTAGTTAACGATGCCGGAGATATTGAAAAGAAGCTGAATGAATCTGCGGCTAAATATGTTTTATTTGGTATTCCGGAAGACCTGGGTGCAAAAGCCAATTATGGTATTGGCGGAGCAGATACTTTATGGATTCCTTTTCTGCAAAGTTTATTGAATGTGCAGAGCAATGATTTTTTTGATGGTGGCGAAGTATTGCTGATTGGCCATTTTGATTTTGGCGATATGCAATACCTCATTGATACCACAGCAAAAAGCGATGATGAAAAAGTAGAAGCCTACCGCCATGCGGTGAATACGATTGACGACGAAGTGGAGCACCTGGTAAAAATGATTACAGAAGCAAAGAAAATTCCCATTGTTATAGGTGGTGGTCATAACAATACATACCCATTAATAAAAGGAGCTGCGAAAGGCTGGCATAAAGCCGGGGTTCTCCAACTGGCACAAATTAATTGTATCAACTTAGATGCACATGCTGATTACCGCCCGATGGAGGGAAGGCATAGTGGCAATGCCTTCCGGTATGCAGAAGAAGATGGATACTTGCAGAAGTATTGTGTAGTAGGACTGCATGAAAATTACCTGCCACAAAATGTGTGGATTGATATGGTCAACAATCCTTTCATTGACTGCATCACTTTCGAAGATATTTTTGTGCATGAGAAAAAAACTTTTATGCAGGCTGTTTCTCATGCCACTGGCTTTACAGAAGATACACTAACAGGAATTGATCTTGATCTCGATGCAATTCAAAATACACTCAGCAGTGCGATGACGCCGGTTGGTATTACTCCCATTCATGCAAGACAATATATTTCATTTGCGGCTGCTGACAGCAAACCGGCTTACCTGCACATCTGCGAAGGCGCAACAAGATTGAGTGATGGAAGAACAGATGCTACCAGCGGTAAACTGATAAGCTATTTAGTGAGTGATTTTATTAAAGCAATGGCTCTTTGATCAAAATACAGGTGCATTTAGTTCTACATCTGCTGTAGTAAATGCTCTCTTGTATCTCGCAAGTGCTTTAGCTGCTTCTGCTGTTTTCTTTTCTTTCGTAAGTGCCTGCCAGATGCCGTATAATGCCCATCCGTTTTCTTTATTATTTGCCAGATCTTTTTCTAATACTTCTTTAGCTTTACTTGTCATACCAGCTTGCAAGTAAGCATTGGCCAAAAAATGTTTGGGGTTAAGCATCCAGTCCCGGGGTTCATTGTAAACCATATTTTCTTCGATGGTTACAGCTTCTTTAAAGTGAGCAATAGCTTCATTATATTTTCCCTGTTTCAACGTAATTGTTCCAACGAGTATATTCTTAGCCACCTTTGCAGCATCAATGGACGGAGAGAAGGGAACAAAAGGTATATTAAGACTGGTATCCTTCATAAACTCAATAATCTTGTTTAGTTCCTGGATGGCTCCCGATAAATCAGATTTACCGGCCTGCGCCATACCTCTTCCGAAATGATACATAATAGTAGTAAAAACATGTGCTTTGCCTGGTTGAGATATTTTTAATAGGTCATCCCATTTTCCAAAGCGGACCAAAACCAAGACAGATGTCATATCAATATATTGAACATAATTTCCCATCGGTGGTGGAATAGAAAGGTAATCGGCAGGAATATTTGTCTTTATTTCATTGGCTGCATCAAGCGAACTTTTATACTGACCCGCAAGCATAGCATTGTTAGCCTTCATGTGCAGGTTATGGATAACATATAAAAAATCATTGCTGGTAACAGGTGCAAATAGTTTGGCCACCTTTTTATAACTGTTTACAGCTTTGGTATTTACCATCACCCCTTGCAGGTAATTACCTGTACGCAGATAAATATGTGAAGGCATGTGTACCAAATGTGACAGGGCGGGATTAGTAACTCCAAGCCTGCCTGCACTTGGTAATGCTTTGTCAGCAAAAGGCGAAGCCTCCATCACATGGATGTAATAATGATTTCCAGCGGGATGGTAAGGAGATTGAACCAATAGTTTTTCCAGAACCTGCCTTATTTGCGGTGTCCATGGTTTTGGCGAACCGTCTGTATTCCATAACTCCCAGGGATGTTGCAGCATCATAGCATCTGCATACAATGCCTTTGCATCAGCACTAGCAGGAAAGGTTACATAGGCTTTTTGCATCATATCTGTGTAATCCTGGTTCAATTGCGCCCTTGTGGCATCAGCAGAATCAGATGTATAACGAACGGCCATTACATCAATCAGAGTTTTTTCAAAAGCAGTAGCTTTTTCTTCAAACTCAACCGCTTTGCTGATAGCAGTTAATGCTTCAGGAGATGCCCTGTATCCGAAATCATTAATGTTTGGCCCATAAGCTAATGCCTGTGCCCAATAAAGCATGGCGCATTTTGGATCAAACTTAGATGCCTTTTTAAATGATGCCATCGCTTCAATAATATGAAAGCCATAGTACATATTAATACCCTGGTTAAAATAGAACTGGGCACTATCACTCCCTGTACTTATTTTCCATTTATAATTACCGGCACCGGGAATGGGAGGGATGTTTGCCTCCTCCAGCCAATCTTGCAACTCATTCCAATCGGGTGTGCAGCGAACAATATTTATGTTCCTGTATTCCCGGTTTTTCTCCAACGAATTATTGGTGGTTGTTGCTTCTTTAAGACGAAAAGCAAACAGAGCAGTGATAAATGCAAATACAGTAAGTAATAATAGCCGGAGCTTCATGGCGGTTAGTTTAAGATTACAAATGTTACAATTTTTCCTGAAAGATTTGCAGCATCCTTTATTTCAATAGGATTGTTTACATTTAGTATATGAAAAGGATACCCATCCTCTTTCTGCTTTTTGTGCTTACCAAGGCAAATGCTCAAAACGAATTTGCAGCAACGGCGTTTTACACTGATTTCAGGTTAGTATTTGAAGATGCACAAAAAGGATTTTCTGCCTGCAAAGGGACAAAGCGAAACAGTGAGTTTGAAGAACTGGCGGATGAATACCACACTAAAATAATGCTGCCGCTGGCTGACTCAGGCAAAGTGGTAGTACCTGTTAAGGGCAATCCTTATATCATTTATTATTTTGAACCCGACAAAGTAAGATTGAAGGTTGACCAGCGGGGTGTTAATCTCAGGGATGCAATTATTATTGCTTTAGACAAGCCATTATATTCAAGAACGGAAACAACAATCATAAATAACTATCCATTCTCAACTACTCTTTATTATACTGAACCAGATGAAAGCATATCAACTACAGCAGTGTTCCGCCAATGCATCTACTATAAAGAGGGTAAGTATTATCTTTCTTTTGAGATAAGGGGAAAGAATAGATAGCTGCACATTTACTTCTGTTCTAACTCCATCATTTTCTCAAACACTTTTTCATATTCAGCGTTAAGCAGGGCTAAATCACCGCCTGCTTTTTTATAAGCAGCTTCGGCTTGCTGAAATTTTATTTTATCAGAGTAGGTAGCCGGATCGGAAAGAGAGGCTTCCAGCTCATTTTTCAGTTTATTCTGTGCCGCAATTTTTTCTTCTAATTGGTGAAACTGCTTTTGCACCCGTTGTAATTCTTTCTTGCTGTCTTTGGCTATAGCTGTGTTGGCCGCTTGTAGAATAACAGGTACTACCTTCTTTGGTTCTTCTTGTTTTTTGTTCATGTTCCTTGTTCCTTTTCTCTTGAGCCTTGTGCCTTTTTCAATTCCGCTTCCTGCTTCGCCATTCTTTCTTTCCAGGCCACCCATTCTTCATAGCCGCCTTTAAATTCTTTTATCTCATGGTCAACTATTTCCCAAATCTTATTGGCTGTTTTGGAAACGAAGTAACGGTCGTGGCTCACCAATATCATACTGCCCTGGTATTTGCTCAGGGCATCAATCAATAGGTCGCAACTGTGCATGTCAAGGTGGTTCGTCGGTTCATCCAGCATCAGGAAGTTGGCTTTGCTCACAATTACTTTGGCCAATGCTACCCTTGCTTTTTCCCCACCACTTAGTATTTTAATTTTCTTATCTGCATCATCACCACTGAAAAGAAAACAACCGAGCAAGCCACGGAGTTCGAGGTCATTCATCTGGCTGCCACATTCCTTCATTTCATCCAAAATAGTATTGTTCACATTCAATGCTTCCAGCTGGTGCTGGGCATAAAAACTTTCTTCTACATTATGCCCCCATTTTCTTTCACCCTGGCTAAAATTTTCTACCCCGGCTAGTATTCGCAGCAGCGTTGACTTCCCTTTTCCGTTTGCACCAATCAGGGCAATTTTATCATCCCGGTCAATTTCAATCGTTGAGTTTTCAATAATTACATTTTCGCCAAAGGCTTTGGAAACGTTTTTTAACTCCACCAGCACCCTCCCGGGTGTTTTATCCACCCTGAAGTTGATGCGGATATTAGGCCGTTCCAGTTCCGAATCTTCAATTCGTTCCAGCTTATCTAATTTCTTCATGATGCTCTGCGCCATAGCAGCCTTACTTGCCTTGGCCCGGAACCTTTCTACCAACCGTTCATTCTGCCGTATATAATCCTGTTGATTTTCATACGCCTTCTGTTGCATTTCTATGCGGATGGCTTTTTCCTTTTCATAATAATCGTAATTGCCATTGTAAATATGTAATTGCTGCTGATACACTTCAACAATTTTCGTTACCATCCTGTTCAGAAAATATTTATCATGGCTCACTATCACCACCGAACCCTGGTAATGCAAAAGATATTTCTCCAACCATTCGATAGAAGGTAGGTCAAGGTGGTTAGTGGGTTCATCCAATAATAATAAGTCAGGCTGTTGCAAAATCATTTTTGCCAGCAGCACCCTCATTCTCCATCCACCACTGAATTCTTTATAAGGTCGTTTCAGGTCTTCGTTAGGAAATCCCAATCCCTGCAACACTTCTTCCGTTTTGTGATGGATATTATAGCCACCCAGCGTTTCTAATTCATGCAGTTTATCGCTGTAATCATGCAATGTCTTTTCGTCGCCTGTTTTTTCTAACTCAATACCCAGTTCTTCAATTTCTTTTTCTAATTGCAGCACTTTCTCAAAAGCGCCGAGTGCCACTTGTAAAATGGAGTCGTTGGTATCAAAACTCAGCAAATCCTGGTGCAGGTAACCGATAGAAGTAGTGCGGCTTCTTTCCACCGTACCGGCTGAAGGCACATATTCACCCACCAGCAGTTTCAGCAGGGTAGATTTACCCGTTCCATTATAGCCAATCAGGCCAATCCGTTCTCCTGGCTGAATATGCCAGGTTGCTTCTTCCACAATTACTCTTGCGCCAAATTCGAATGTTACGTTTTGAAATCCTGCCAGCATAATAATGTAAATGAGGCGCAAATTTAGCTATAATACGGCACACGGATGACACAGATGGGGCAGATTTACACAGATTTGATTTTTTTCGCCAGCAAGAGTCTGATTTCTGCGAAGCAGAAAAATCCGTGGTCATCCGTTTGTTCATCGCCATCCGTGTTCCTGTATTATCTTTGCGACGCAAACAAAAAAGCCAGCCTGCTTGTAATTAATGCTATGCAAAAATTCTTCTATGTCGTACTACTGTTGCTGTGGTTAAATCCTGTATTTTCCCAAAATGCTGCTTTCCCGAATCGTTTTACGCTGAATGGCTATGTAAAAGATAGTCTTACCGGCGAATCCATCATCGGCGCCACGGTTGCTGTTAATGGTCAGTCGAAGGGAGTGGCCAGTAACCAGTATGGTTTTTACTCCATCACTCTGGAAGAAGGAAATTATACATTGAATGTCTCTCATGTTTCTTACCTCGGCAAGTCTGTTGAAGTGAGATTGGACAGCAGCCAGTCCTTCAATTTTGATATTGTTTCAAAATCATCTGTACTTACTGATGTGGTGGTGTACAGCAAACGCCGGGATGGGAATGTAAAGAATGCGCAGATGGGCAAGATTGATTTGACGATGAACCAGATTCGTAACATCCCTGCCTTTATGGGTGAAGTGGATTTACTGAAAGCCATTCAACTGCTGCCCGGTGTTCGCAATGCAGGAGAGGGCAATGCCGGTTTTTATGTTCGTGGCGGCGGACCTGATCAAAACCTTATTATTCTCGATGATGCGGTGGTGTATAACACCGGCCATCTCTTTGGATTCTTTTCCATTTTTAATTCCGATGCCATTAAAAATGTGTCGTTGATAAAAGGCGGCATGCCTGCACAATATGGTGGTCGTCTTTCATCGGTAGTAGATGTGACCATGAAAGATGGCAACATTAACAAACTGCAAATGGACGGTGGCATCGGCCTCATAGCTTCCCGGTTCTCTATTCAAGGGCCGTTAAAGAAAGACAAGGCCTCCTTTATTATTTCTGCCCGAAGAACGTATGTGGATGTATTAGCCAAACCCTTTATTAAAAAGACCAGTAGCTTCTACGGTTCCGGTTATTTCTTTTATGACTTGAATGCAAAAGTCAATTACCGTTTTTCTGAAAAAGACCGCTTATATATCAGTGGTTATTTTGGAAGAGATGTATTTGATTTTAATAATGCCAAACGAAATTTTAATACTAATATACCCTGGGGCAATTCAACGGCAACGCTGCGCTGGAACCATGTATTCAACCGTCGCCTGTTTAACAATACTACATTAGTATATAACGATTACAAATTCTCTTTTAATGCAAAACAGGAAAATTTCGAAATCGGTCTTTATTCCGGAATAAAAGACGGAACGATTAAAACTGATTTTGATTACTATCCTTTGCCCAATCATAAACTTAAATTCGGTGGTTTGCTCACTTACCACAAATTCACTCCAAATGTAGTAAGCGGACGGCAAGACTCCATCATATTTAAACCAAACAATGAAGGGCTGAAGTATGCTGCTGAAACGGCTGTCTATATTCAGGATGATTGGGAAATAGGAGAAAAGTGGAAAGTGAATTACGGTTTACGATGGAGCAGCTTTACACAGTTGGGGCCTTACACTAAATACCTTCGTGATGCTGATGGCAACAAACTCGACAGTACCAGGTATAAAAATTTTAAACCGGTAAAAACCTATGGTGGCTTTGAACCCCGCATCACCATCCGCTATGCCATCAATGATGAAACATCGGTGAAGGCAGCGGTAACAAGAAATTACCAGTACATACATCTCGTCAGTAATTCCGGTAACACCTTACCGACAGATCTTTGGGTGCCGAGTACTTATATTGTAAAACCACAGTTAAGTTGGTTGTACTCAGCCGGACTGTTTAAAAATTTTGCTGACAACAAATACGAAACATCGGTAGAGTTGTATTATAAAGACATGCAAAATCAGGTGGAATATAAAGAAGGGTATACTCCCGGCCTCAACGACCCGGAAAATGAATTTGTATTTGGCAAAGGATGGAGCTATGGTGCCGAATTCCTTGTCAATAAACTAAAAGGAAGGCTGACGGGTTGGGTGGGCTACACCTTATCATGGACATGGAGAAAATTCCCCGGACTGAATGATGGCGAAAAATACCCGACCAGGTACGACCGTCGTCATGATATGTCCATCGTTGCCAACTACGAAGCCAGCAAGAAATGGAAAATCGGTGCAGTGTTTGTTTATGGCACGGGCAATGCCATTACATTGCCTGAACGTTTCTATATTATTAACGGAGTGCTTACGCAGGAATACAGCAAACTGAACCAGTACCGGATGCAGTCTTATCATCGTATAGATTTGTCGGCTACTTACACACCAGTACCAAAGAAAAAACGCAAAGTGTCTGGCTATTGGGTATTCAGTATCTACAATATGTACAGTCGCCTCAATCCTTACTTCATTTATTTTGACCAGAGTGGCAGCCCCGCCACCGGCGATTTAAAAATAGAAGCAAGACAGGTGTCATTGTTTCCGGTATTGCCTGCGGTGACGTGGAATTTTAAGTTTTAGCCTGAATGTTGACGAAAAAGGAAATTCTTTGAATAGGAAAGAATCATTGTAATTTTATAGTACTCATTTTCCTCATTAAGATGAAAATAAAAGGATATGTAATAACCATTTCGATCCTGTTGCTAACCTTTCAACAGGGACACTCACAAATAATTCCCCGTATTCAGTGGCAAAAATGTATCGGCGGAAGCGTAACCGATGAGATCCAGGATGTGTCACCAACTACCGATGGAGGGTATATAATGGCCGGTGGCGTTATCTCCAATAACGGAGATGTTTCCGGCAATCACAGCATCTTTGGAGCTTATGATGCCTGGATCGTAAAGATCGATGCCAGTGGAAATATTCAATGGCAGAAATGTTTTGGTGGCAGTTTGGATGATTTTGGCGCTTGTGTAAAGCAAACTGCCGAAGGCGGTTATATTTTTGCAGCGAATACAATTTCAAACGATCAGCAAATACCATTTAACTACGGAACAAGTGATCTCTGGGTGGTTAAACTGGATGGTGCAGGCAATATTCAATGGAGTAAAACTTTTGGTGGTAGTAGTCAGGATGTAAGTATTGCTGGTCCCAACGGAATCAACAACAGGAGTAAAATAGCTGACATTGAGCAAACGAATGATGGTTATATAATCGCTACAAGCACAAGATCCACTGATGGCGATGTAACAGGCTTACACGGTACTGCGCTTGATATTTGGCTATTGAAACTGGATATGGCTGGTACACTTCAGTGGCAAAAATGCCTGGGAGGTACAGGTGGAGAAAAACTAGCCGGTATTGAAGCTACTAATGACGGAAATTATATACTGGTTGCAACTACCAATTCAAAGGATGGAGATGTTAGCGGTAATACAAATACTACCGCTAATACTACTTGCTGGATCGTAAAATTTGATTCAAATTTCAGCATTCTTTGGGAAAAATGTATAGGCGTTGTAGATGTTAACCGTGATATGGTAGATATTCAAAAGACCGCAGATGGTGGTTTTATTCTAGGCGGATATGCGACTAATCAGGTTGCTACTGACGATCTCAAGAATGCATGGATCGTAAAAATTAATGGCAATGGTGATATTATATGGGAGAAGATCATCGATGATGGTTTTGAAAAAGAAATTCATTGTATCAATCAAACAGCTGACGGAGGCTATATCGCTACCGGCAAACATTATCTTTTCCCTTTTAATCCGGCCGATGCGGATGGCTGCATTTATAAAGGAGACATGGATATATGGGTAATTAAGTTGACAGGAACCGGAACGATGGAGTGGCAGAGGAATTTTGGCGGGTCAAAACGGGATTTTGCAAACAGGGCCTCTCCTACAGTTGATGGTGGATACATGCTTGTAAGTACTACACCTTCAAATGATGGTGATGTAGTTGGTAATCATGGTTCAATGGATGGATGGATCATAAAGCTGGGTTTTACGGGTGGCATTGCAACATCCGTAACAATCAGTGCAGACACTAATCTTATCTGTTCGCCAAAAAAAGTAATGTTCAGGGCAGTACCTGTTAATGGCGGATCAGCTCCTTTCTATAAATGGATAGTAAACGGCAATATTCTTTTTGTAACCCTTGCTGATTCAGCATTGATACAAATTAATAATTCAACTGATGTAGTGACCTGCGAGATTACGAGTAACGGTTGTGTTGATATTCCCACCGCTTTGTCCAACCCCGCATCTGTCACAGTCGATCCTTCACTGGGACCAAAAAGTTTTTTAGGGAATGATACTATCATTTGCTCCAATAGTTCTGTTCCATTCCCGGTAACACTAAAACCTCTTGCTTCATTTCCGAAATATCAATGGAGTAATAATGCTACCTCTTCTTTTATAATCGTTAACTATCCCGGCCAATATTGGTTGCAGGTAACTGATTCCAATAGCTGCATCGGAAAAGATACTGTTCTCGTTTCTCCTGTATTATGCAAGAATGGTTTTTATCTTCCCGGAGCTTTCAGTCCTAACGGAGACGGTAAAAACGAGATATTCAAACCTGTTGTTATCGGGAAGATCCTTCAATATCATATCACCATTTATGGCCGCTGGGGACAACTCATTTTTGACAGCAAGGATATCAATAAGGGCTGGAATGGAACATTTATGGGACTTCAGCAGGACTCCAATGTTTTTATTTGGATGTGTACTTACCAGATGGAAAACGAACAAGTACATTCCATAAAAGGAACTGTTGCTTTAGTAAGATAAATTTTTGAAACATTTACGTCTTTGCACATGTTAGTGATAGCCACCTCAATCCTTACTTCATTTATTTTGACCAGAGTGGCAGTCCGCTGAATTGCGATTTAAAAGTGGAAGCAAGACAGGTGTCATTATTCCCCATTTTACCGGCGGTGACGTGGAATTTTAAGTTTTAGTGTATTTGTCATTCCGGCGAAGAACCTGTTCCGAACATGATTCGGGAAGGGATTTGCTTTAGTACCCAACTGTATTACTACTATCATCGTCCTTAAGACCACATCACAAAGCTGCAAAACACCCCTCAAGAATCATAATTCTGCTATATTTACCTAAACAAAAAATATGAACGGTATCGCTTCATTTGTACTGCTGTTGCTGCTTCCCTTTTCTTTACTGGCGCAGGAATGGAAAACATTCAACGATACTTCCTGTTCCTTTACAGCAAAGTATCCACCTGCCTGGGTAAATAAAATAAAAGAAGGCAAAAGAGTGTTTTTCACATCCCCGTCTGAGAACGATAATGATGTTTTTTTTGAGAATGTGAATATAAGCATGTCAAGAAATGAAGCATTTGGTAAAGAGACAATGATAAAAGAGTCCATCCCTTCTGTGTTGCAGGAATTAGCTGGGGCAATTGATAATTTCACCAAACTTACAGAACGGTATTTTAAATGGAACAACAGCGATGCCTGCGAACTCATTTATACCGGTCAGCCAAAAAAGAGTGACATGAATGTAAAAATCACCCAGTGGTTTTGTTTTTCGAAAGGAAGACTTTTTACTGCCACCTACACCGCTTTGGCCAGCAATACAGTCTATACCGAACCGGCAATGAAAATTCTGAAATCAATTTCTTTTCGATAATTCTTTTACCGCCGTTACGGTGTTTTCTTCCACCGTCAACTGATCTGTAGGAATCGCCATTCAACTTTATACTAATAACTCTAATATGAAATTTTTACTTTTAACACTTACTTATTTTACATTTTTCTCCGCAGCTACCCATGCCCAATCCATCAAAAGCATTCAAACATCAGCTGGCTGGACACACGGAGGCATGTATTACCAACTCTATTCAAGAGCAGAAGGTGATTCAATAAAGGAAGGAGATATCGTTAAATTCAGGCTCACTCAGAAAATCAATGACAGTGTTATCTATGCAACCGATAAAACAATCATACCAGCCTATGCCCAGGTAGCTGGATGCACACCGTATGATATTTCGGAGATGTGGGTGCGGATGAAAAGAGGAGATAGCCTGTATGCTGTGCAACTGATGGACACATTTATTATGCGGAGTCCTGATTCACTTCCGTCTCAGTTTAAAAAGGGCGACAGTATTAAAATCTATTTAAAAATTCTGGATGTATTCAAAGATGATTCATCAGCAAAGGCCGACCTTGAAAAGGTGAAGGAGATGCAATTGCAAAAGGAGATAGCATTTATTGAGGTCTGGCTGGCTGAAAAAAATATTAAAGCAACAAGAACTGCCAGCGGGGCATTTGTAGAAATCATTACCGAAGGCACCGGCAACCTTGTTGATTCCGGCACTGCTGTTTCCATAAAGTATAAAGCAATGACATTAGCCGGGAAGATTTTCGATACTAATATGGACGAGAGCTTTTTCCACACCGACCCTTTTGATTTTACAACAGGGCAGGGAGCCACTATAAAAGGGTTTGAAGATGGCATTGCAGTACTAAAGAAAGGCAGTGTGGCCCGCATCTATATTCCCTCTATGCTGGCTTATGGCGAAAACCCACCAGGAGAAATAGAACCGATGGCAAATATGATTTATGAAGTAACCATAATAAGTGTAGGTAAATAGTTTTTATTTGATTATAATGTTATCAGCATGCTACACCGTTCAATGGAAGCAGTGTAGCTCATCATTTTGTTTTTACACAGTTCATGTTAACGAAGAAGGGATTAAAGAAGTAAAAAAAAGAAGGGTTTAGAAGCACAACTGTTCGTTTACCTACACTGTTTATTAATCCAGATACATCAGGACGTTTACCTATCAAAGCCCTTCTTTTTTTTATTTCTTT
>JANNCC010000361.1:0-1808 GCA_031386125.1 Chitinophagaceae bacterium | reverse complement strand
GTGGTCTTCATGAATGATTAAGGTAAGGCCGTTTGGCAATACATATTTTTCGTATGGGATAACGATCTCGTTTCCCTGTTTGGTAACTTTTTCTACCAGTTTGGTTTGCCCGTTTACCAACATTGATAAAGCGATGGTGAATGCAGCGACAAGCAACAATCTTTGTTTCATAATTTTAATTTTTAGAAGGGACACCAAAGTAAGGCAATCCGGCTATTAAACAGTACCATTTATCATTTTTGACCGGGTCATTGATATTCTTGCTACGGGTGAAAGGGAGGAGATTGTGGATGAAGGAAGTTTGCCGGGATATGCCACCCGTTGGTAACTTTGGTAAAAATTTTATACTATGAGTACAGCAAGCCGCAACAACCATGAAATTGATTACAAAGTATATGGTGAAGAATTACAATTTGTAGAAATAGAACTGGACCCGCAGGAAACTGCTATTGCCGAAAGCGGCGCCATGATGATGATGGATGATGGCATCACCATGCAAACTATTTTTGGCGATGGCTCTGCACAGCAACCCACCGGATTTTTAGGTAAGCTGATGAGTGCCGGTAAAAGGGTGCTGACCGGCGAAAGTTTATTTATGACAGCTTTTACCAATGAAGGACAGGGAAAAAGGAAAGTAAGTTTTGCAGCACCATACACCGGCAAAATCATCCCGATGGATTTGCGGGAACTGGGCGGCACCATCATTGCACAAAAAGATGCGTTTCTCTGTGCGGCCAAAGGAGTAAGTGTAGGCATTCACTTTCAACGTAAGTTGGGTGTCGGCATTTTTGGCGGTGAAGGTTTTATTATGGAAAAATTAGAAGGTGATGGCATGGCCTTTATGCATGCAGGAGGTTTTATAATTGAGAAAGACCTAAAGGCCGGTGAAGTATTAAAAGTGGATACCGGCTGCATAGTAGCCTATATGCCAACCATGTCATTTGATATTGAAATGGTAAAAGGAGTAAAGAATGTTTTGTTTGGTGGTGAAGGATTATTCTTTGCCAAACTGCAGGGGCCGGGAAAAGTTTGGATACAATCATTACCTATCAGCCGGTTGGCCGGACGCATCGTGGCCTATGGTACTTATCACCGGAAAGAGGAAGGCGGCATCCTGGGTGGTTTGCTGGATGGAAGAGGGTAGTGTGTATTCATTCTTAATAAATCTCAAAATGCTAAAGCCGTCCGTTTTAATTTGGGCGGCTTCGGCATGTAAACCATAATATGCTTCTGGGATGCCTTACTGCAATTACTTATTGTGTTCGGTCTGGTAATGTTTCTTTAGCAAATCCTCGCCATATTCATTTCCTTTCTCCCGCCAAATTGCATGAATGTGATTGGCGGCT
The DNA here is from genome assembly GCA_031386125.1 of Chitinophagaceae bacterium. Classification (GTDB taxonomy): domain Bacteria; phylum Bacteroidota; class Bacteroidia; order Chitinophagales; family Chitinophagaceae; genus JJ008. Next base: position 462 of record JANNCC010000361.1, on the reverse strand, counting down.
CTTCTTGGCCCGCCATTGTTATCAAATTCTATTAAAAATGTTGGCCCGTTTACAACATAGTAATGTGCTTTTTTCTCTTCGTAGGCGCCAATCCAGCCGAAATAAATATTCTGAATGCCGGCCTTTAGTATTTTGTTATATTCTTTAATAGCTTTTTCATACCCAAGGTTAAATACAAATTCACGGATGATGTATTGCAGCATTTCCTGTTGAGGCTTTGTCAGGTCTGCGCCTTTTATTCCCCAATAATCAATCAACCGTTTTCCGCTTTCTGCCGCCGTGATGATGTCTCCGGGAACTTCAGTACTCATCGTCGCTTTCTTTTGCTGCGCAGGTGAAAGTGCTTTAATAAAGTCAAGTCCAAAGTCTTCTTCTTTGGAAAGTACCCGCCAGCCAGCATAATCTAAAATCGGGTATTCAGCCGGATCGGTGCCCACAAACATGGGTGTAACAGAAAGTTGC
>JANNCC010000329.1:0-33021 GCA_031386125.1 Chitinophagaceae bacterium | reverse complement strand
CGGTGGAAAGTCCTAAAGGCCGCAGAAGTATTTGTTACGACCGTGAAGGGCTGGAGTCAAGGAAAGAATATAAACCTGAAAATAATGCTATTGATATGGCAGCTGCCATGGGCATTGAACTTTTAACGGAAGAGCAATACCTGGAATTGCAGTCACGCCAAATGGCGGGAAGAAATTTTGATACGAAAACATCGAGTTGGTTGAAAACACCTTCTGATATCAGAAAACTTGGTGGTGCCATCTTTGCTGATTTCCGCTACGGCAATGTCTTTGTGTATCACAATGGTGCACAATCTTACTATGGTGGCAGGGCATTTCGTGGCTCGCTAAGGGTCTGAATTTTGTACAGATAGCTAAGAATTCAGAGAACAGATCACCTAAGAAAGAATTGGAAAGTATGACGGCTGAATATCCAGAGCCGCAAAAATTGTTATTCCTCTCAATAATAACCCCTAACAATAAAAATGACCAAGAACACATTGTCAGTAAGAGAAATAAGAGAAACCGATATTCCTCTAATAATTGATTACTGGCTCGGTGCTGATGCTGCATTTTTAGCAGGCATGGGTGCAGACATCAATAAAATACCGCCCCATGAAGAATGGGTGCAGATGCTGACGGCACAACTAAGCCAGTCGTATGAAGAAAAAAAATCCTACTGCATCATTTGGCTGGTAGACGATGAACCGGTCGGCCACTCCAATACAAACAAAATAATATTTGGCGAGGAAGCCTTTATGCACCTGCATCTCTGGAAAGCTGATAAAAGACAAAAAGGTATCGGCACCACATTGGTAAAAATGACACTCCCTTATTTTTTTGATAACCTGCAACTAAAGAAATTGTATTGTGAACCCTATGCACTAAACCCAGCCCCCAACAAAACCGTAGAAAAAATTGGCTTCACATTTATTAAAGAACACCTTAGCATTCCTGGTTCACTTAATTTTGAACAACAAACCAGATTATTGAAATTGAGTTATGATAATTACAAGAAGCTGAAATGAACACACAAAAAGCATATAACAACTGGGCATCACAATACGATACCAATATAAACAAGACAAGGGACCTTGAAGCAATGGCATTGCGTAGCATATTGTCAACTATTCCTTTTGAAAGCTGTTTAGAAATTGGCTGCGGAACCGGCAAGAACACTGTTTGGCTAATTGAAAAAGGGAAACAGGTTACCGCTATTGACTTGTCAGAAGAAATGCTGGCAAAAGCCAGAGAAAAAATCGCCGGTGACAACGTTCAGTTTATACAGGCCGATATTACCAGCAACTGGACATTCAGAAAACAGTTGTATGACCTGATAAGCTTTAGTTTAGTGTTGGAGCATATTGATACCCTCGATCATGTTTTTAAGGAGACGTCTGAATCATTAAAATCCGGTGGCCATGTTTATATCGGCGAACTCCATCCTTTTAAACAATATGCAGGTAGCAAAGCAAGATTTGAGACAGAGAATGGTGTTCAGGTAGTTGATTGTTTTAATCATCATGTTTCAGATTTTATTCAGACAGCTAAAATAAATGGCTTGACTCTTATTGATATTAACGAATACTTTGATGATGATAACAGGAATGAAATTCCAAGAATACTGACACTGCTGTTAAAGAAAATTTGATGGTATAAAAAAGCCCCTCAGTTATAGTGAGGGGCTTTCTGCAGATAGGCTAATTCGTTTATTTTTTAATCATGTGAAAAATCTGTCCACCGCTTTTCTGCATTTCCACCACTAATGTATCCTCATTGAATTTATAGTTGTACATAAACTTCAGTTCATTCCCTTCCGCCTGGAAACTGAATGTGCTGTCCGTAACTTCTGTTTTGCCCGGATTCTTATAATCGCCTTTTCCAAAGGATAGCCTACTTCCTTTAAATTCATACACTGTTCCAAGGTTCAGGCCGTCCATAGCACCTTCTGCCCTTTTAATTTCCCAGGCACCTTCTAGGTTAGTAGCTGAATCACTATCAGTGGTAGTTTCTGCTTTTGTTTCATGATCATTATTGTCACCTTCTTTCTTGTCCTTTCCACCGCAGGCTGCTAGCAGAGATGCAGCAAATAAAATTGTGATTGATGTTCTCAAAATTTTCATGTTGATTTGGTTTTAGGTGCCCGAAGATAAAAGTTGTTATCTAAAAATCCCCTTCATCAACTTCCTTAATGAACTTGATTACACCATTCATAAACACTTGTTGATCATCCCACATAGACAGGTGACTGCCGTTGGGGCAATAGAGATAACGGCCATGCTGCACCATCTTGCTTTGTTCTTCCATCGCTTTAGGGTCCATAGTGTCATGCTTCGCCCCAATCATCAATGTTGGCACTTTTATTTCTTTCAGGCGATTTTTAATATCCCAGTTGGCCAGCCTGCCCCCAACACCAAATTCTGAAGGCCCCTGCATCATGGTATATATTTCTCCGTTAACATGTTTCATGGTGCGGTTAAAACCATCGGGCCATTCTTCCAGCCTGCATAAATGCTTTTTGTAGAAATTTGGTATCAATAATTCCATATACCGGGGATTCGAAAAATCACCTTTTGCCTCAATTATTTTTATTTCTTTCAGTATAGCCGGATCAAACTGTGGCGCCAAAATTTCCTGTGCATATTTACCGTACTCCGGTGCACTGGCCACCATATTCGCCACCAATAAACCTTTCATATTGTTTTGATACTTCAACGCATACTCCATCGCCAGTATGCCACCCCATGAATTACCGAGCACATAAAAATTGGTTGAGTCAGCATCAATAGCTTGTCGTACCTGTTCCACTTCTTCCACAAAGCGTTCAGTTATCCACAGGCTGCTGTCTTTTGGCTGGTCGCTGTAATATGAGCCAAGCTGGTCATATTCATAAAACTCAAATCCTTCCTTTGGGAAAAAACTTTCAAAGCATTCCATGTATTCATGTGTCATGGCAGGACCTCCATGCAGTAATAAGATTTTAATCCTAGGGTTGTTGCCAAACCGCTTTGTCCATACCCTAAAATCGCCAACTGGTGTTTTAATGGGAATCATTTTCACACCAGCAGATTGCACACCGCTGTCGCCATAATTAAAATATTGTGAAACGGCCTGATTGCCACCTGTTTCATTTTTCGAAGTATGCTGGCAAGAAACGATAAGCAGGGTGGTCATTAAACAAAAAAGAAGTATTCGCATATCAGTTGATTTATGCAAAAGGTAGGGAATTTCCTTAATTTTATTCTTTCCAAATCTCTTTGTATGCGACTACTACTCACTGTTTTCCTTTGCTCAATAGTAATTACTTCAAAAGCACAGACAAGAGCTGACTCAATACTACAAGTCCGCAATAACGTAAAATGGTACGACCTTGAATTTACCGATGCCGAGGCTGATTCAATGATGGGCAACCTGAATAATTATTTATTGCTGTATAAATCTATGCACAAAACATTACCGGCAAACGATATTCCCTACCCCTTTGCTTTTAATCCGGCACCTTCCTGGATGAAAGTGTCCACCAAAAAAGAAAAAATATACTGGGATATTCCCTTGCAGGTAGAAGTGCCGGCAAATAAGAATGACCTTGCCTTTTATTCCATCCCGCAATTAGCATCACTTATTCTCAATAAAAAAATAAGCTCTGTTGACCTTACAAAATTTTTTATTGGCCGGTTAAAAAAATGGGGTGATACTTTAGAATGTGTTATCACTTTAACCGAAGACCTTGCATTGAAACAGGCAAAACAAGCGGATGATGAAATAAAAGCAGGTATCTATCGTGGGCCACTGCACGGCTTACCTTATGGATTAAAAGATTTATTTGCCGTAAAAGGATATAAAACAACCTGGGGCAGCACACCCTATAAAGACCAGGTGCTGGATATAGATTCCTACGTTTACAAAAAACTAAGAGAAGCCGGTGCTGTTTTATGTGCCAAACTTTCAATGGGTGCTTTGGCGTATAATAATAAATGGTTTGGTGGTGAAACTAAAAACCCATGGAACCTGCAACAAGGTTCCAGTGGTTCGTCTGCCGGTTCGGCTGCATCGGTGGCAGCAGGATTGCTGCCTTTTGCTATTGGTACGGAAACATTGGGTTCAATTGTATCACCATCCACCCGTTGTGGTGCAACTGGTTTACGGCCAACATTTGGAACGGTGAGCCGCTATGGTGCAATGGTGCTTTGTTGGAGTTTGGATAAAGTTGGCCCCATCTGCCGCAGTGCGGAAGACGCATCTATTGTTTATGCCTTCATTCATGGAACGGATGGCAACGACCCAAGTGCTATGCGCCATACATTTAATTATACAGGGAAGGTTGATTTTTCAAAGCTTCGCATTGCTTATGCCGAAAACTTTTTTAAACGATTGAATGCAGATGCCCCTGAATGGAAAGTGCTGGAAATCTATCGTTCACTTGGTGCCAATGTGCAGGCCATTAATTTTCCTGATTCTGCCATGTATCCGGTCAACTTAGTCAGCATTATACTAAATGCAGAAAGTGCTGCGGCTTTTGATGAACTGACAAGAACAAACCGGGATGATTTGATTGAGCGGCAGGATAAAGATTTCTGGCCTAACACATTCCGGGCTGCCAGAATGATTCCGGCAGTTGAATACATCAATGCCAACCGTTATCGTTATACTCTTTGCAGGAAGATGAATGATTTTATGAAGAATTATGATGTGTTGATAGTTCCCACTTTTTCCGGGCGGCAATTATCCATGACAAATCTTACCGGCCATCCCGTAGTTTGTATGCCTGTTGGCTTTAATCAAAACGGTTCGCCACTAAGCATCACTCTTATTGGCAATTTGTATGATGAAGCTACTATCTTAGCGGCTGCCAAAGCATTTCAGGATAAGACGGAACATAATAAAAAACACCCGGAAAAATTTTTGCAATAACAATCCTGAAGGGATGCCATTAATATAGAAAGCAAGTCAATATGAGTTTCAAACCCTGAAAGGGTGAAATCAATATCATTCCTTCTGGATTTCAGGCTCTTAACGTTTTTAATTCTATATTAATGTCAGTCCTTCGGACTTAACAAATCATTTATGAAGAAACTACCTTTTATCATCTCTCTCTTTTTTCTATTCTCCTGTTCTCAAAAGAAAAAAGCTGACCTATTGGTTTATAATGCTACTATTTATACTGTTGATTCAATTTTTTCTACTGCTGAGGCAATGGCCATTGCAGATGGAAAAATTCTTGCAACGGGTAAAATGGCTGATCTGGAAAAAGAATATGACGCTAAAGAAAAATTAGATGCAGGGGGCAAATTCATTTATCCCGGTTTTATAGATGCTCATGCACATTTTACGGGATATGGATTGAGTTTGCAAACAGTTAATCTGGTTGGCACCAACAGTTGGGAGGAGGTAATTGAAAAAGTAAAAACATTTGCTGCGGAAAATCCGGAAGGTTGGATAACAGGCCGTGGGTGGGATCAAAACGATTGGACAGAAAAAAACTTTCCTTCTAATCAGGAATTAAACGAATTGTTTCCGGACAGACCGGTGCTGTTGAGAAGAGTGGATGGTCATGCTGCTATTGCCAATCAGAAAGCCTTGAATTTAGCAGGAATAAAAGTTGGTGATACATTAACGGGTGGCGAAATAGAAGAAATGGAAGGCACACTTACTGGTTTATTAATTGATAATGCTGTTAGGCTTGTTGCAGCGAAAGTTCCTGAAGTAACCGATGAACAATTTAAAAAAGCATTGCAAGCCGCAGAAAAAAATTGTTTTGCCGTGGGCTTAACAACTATTGATGATTGTGGACTTGCTTTTAGTTCAGTTGACAGGATAAAAGCATTGCAGGAAAAAGGCGACCTAAAAATGAGATTATATGTAATGCTCAGTGATAACAAACAGAATTTTGATTACCTAGAAAAAACAGGCATTATAAAAACCGACAAGCTAAATGTAAGAAGTATTAAAATATATGCCGATGGTGCTCTTGGTTCAAGAGGTGCTTGTATGTTGCATCCCTATACAGATAAACCTGATTGGTCTGGTTTTTTGTTGAGTTCGTCAGCACATTTCGATTCTGTAGCCAATTACATTTCTCAAAAAGGGTGGCAGATGTGTACACATGCCATTGGTGACAGTGGTAACAGAACCATGCTGAATATTTATGCTAAATATTTAAAAGGTAAAAATGATTTAAGATGGAGGATTGAACATGCACAGGTTGTCAATCAAAATGACTTTGATTTGTTTGGTGCTAATTCAATTATTCCTTCGGTGCAGCCAACACATGCCACCAGCGATATGTACTGGGCTGGCGACAGAGTGGGTGCAGAAAGAGTAAAGGGTGCTTATGCATACAAGCAATTATTGCAACAAAATGGATGGCTGCCATTAGGAACTGATTTCCCGGTAGAAGATATTTCTACTTTCAAAACATTTTATGCAGCCAGCATAAGAAAAGATGCCAAAGGATGGCCTGCTACTGGTTATCAAACAGAAAATGCATTGAGCCGGGAAGAAACTTTGCGGGGTATGACTATTTGGGCCGCTAAATCCAACTTTGAAGAAAAAGAAAAAGGAAGTTTGGAAAAAGGAAAGTTTGCCGATTTTGTTATTCTTGATGCAGACATTATGAAAGAAGTTCCTGAAAAATTATTAGGAGTAAAAGTGATAAAGACTTTTTTGGGCGGGGAGAAGGTGTATGAAATAAAATTTTGAACCCGATAGAAATACACACAATAGATGAGCTATTTTTTCTATGCCCTATGTGGTAAGAGTTCATCAGTGAACGAAACCCTGAATGTGATTCTCTTTTATTTACTCCGAAGCCGCTTAATTACAATCATTTAATCCACATTTGTGGACAATCAGGCAATCGGTTGTTTAGCCACAACATTAAAAAATCATTATTTTTGTAAATGAGTTGGAACGAAAGAAGGTCTGTAAAAGTAGCAATCCTCGATCTCTATGAAGGCAAAGCCAATCAGGGTATGCGTTGCATTCGCACCATTCTGAAAGATTGGGCTGAAAACAGTGATCTCGAACTCCATTCTAAGGAATTTGATGTGCGGCTCAAAAATGAACTCCCTGATACTTCTTACGATATTTATATTTCTTCCGGAGGTCCCGGCGACCCCTTAATAAGCCGTTTTGATGACTGGGATATTGCCTGGTGCAGATGGCTTGATAAAATGGAACGGTGGAATGCCAACCCGTCCAATTCACAAAAAAAATACATCTTCTTTATTTGTCATTCCTTCCAGTTGGCCAGCCGCTATTTCAATATCGGTTTGGTATCGAAAAGAAAATCAACCTCGTTTGGTGTATTTCCTATTCACATGCTGGAAAATGGGAAAGATGAAGTCGTATTTGATGGTCTCCGGGACCCGTTTTATGCAGTAGACAGCCGTGACTACCAGGTGATACAACCCAACCATGAGTTGCTGAATGAAATCGGTGCTAAGATTTTGTGTATAGAAAAAGTTCGTCCCCATGTTCCGTATGAAAGGGCATTGATGGCTATCCGTTTTAATGACAATATGATTGGCACACAGTTTCACCCAGAAGCAGATGCACCGGGTATGAGCCTTCACCTGCAAACAGAAGAAAAAAGAAAAACAGTGATTGAAAATCACGGTGAAGATAAACTCCGCAGTATGCTGGAGCACCTGGAAGACCCGGATAAAATAATGTGGACCTATAACCACGTACTCCCCAATTTCCTGAATCAGTCCATCGGATTATTACAGGAAGTGCTGGTATAAAATCAGTGCTGCTTTTTTGCTGCCCCGCTATCATTCACTAACTTCCGTTTCATAAAAAAAGGAATATGATACCGGTTATCCGCAAAGCATACAACGAAGCATTTACCCAGGAAAAGTATGAAGCCTTTCTCGAAGAACTACATGGTGTTCATCCCGGCCAATTAGATTTCAGGGTGGCAGAAACTCCCATTTTCGTTCCAAAAGATTTTACCAAAAAAATGCTGGATGCCTGTGAAAGTATTGTTGACATCATTGTTGACCCCGGTTTTAAAGATCTGACCAAAAATGCAATACCTGCTGATGTAAAAGTGCCGGGAGAAAATGACCACACACAGTTTATCGCTTTCGATTTTGGTATCTGTATAAATGAAGAAGGTGAATACGAGCCACAATTGATAGAGATGCAGGGCTTCCCTTCCCTGTTTGCGTATGAAGTACTAGTAGATGAAATATTTTTGAAACATTTTTTAATACCAGATAATTTCAGCAGCTATCTGAACGGTTATGATAAAGACGATTACCTGCAATTACTGAAAGAAACAATTCTAGGCAACCATGCACCGGAGAATGTGATACTACTGGAAATTTTTCCAAAGAAACAAAAAACAAGAATTGATTTTTTCTGCACCGAAGAGTATGTGGGCATAAAAATGGTGTGCCTGACAGAGTTAATTAAAGAAGGTAAAGATCTTTATTATATGAACGATGGCAAAAAAACTGCCGTCAAACGAATTTATAACCGGGTAATATTTGATGACCTGCACCAGCAGGCTGCCGATGTGCAGGAAAAAGGTCAACTACTATTTGAAGACCTGAAAGTTGAATGGGCGCCGCATCCCAATTGGTTTTACCGCATCAGTAAATACACACTTCCTTTGATACGGCATCCGTATGTGCCGCAAACTTTTTTTCTGAATGAAGTAAAGCAAATGCCAACTGATTTAGAAAACTATGTATTGAAACCGTTATTCTCTTTTGCAGGACAGGGTGTGGTAATAGATGTAACACCAGCAGACATTGAAAAGGTAACAGATCCTCAAAACTGGATACTGCAACGCAAAGTAAAATATGCCGATGTGATACTAACGCCGGATGTACCCGCCAAAGCTGAGATACGGGTATTTTATTTTTGGAAAGACGGAGAAGCAAGACCCGTTGCTACAAATAATCTTGGGCGACTGAGCAAAGGCAAGATGATTGGTGTACGGTATAATAAGGATAAGGAATGGGTAGGTGGCAGTTTTTGTTTTTTTGAAACCCCTAACTCCTTCCTTCAATAAACTCTGGACGGGCTTTAGACACTGATAATTTTAAGATTTACTAATTTATGCAACAGATAAAAGATATTACCCCGAAAGAATTAATGGAAGGCATTACCGGCCGCTATGCACATGGACAAAACATGAGCTTTGGCTATGTAGAAATAAAAGCCGGCACCAATATGCCAAAACACCAGCATGTACATGAGCAAATTACTTACATAATCGAAGGACAATTAGATATGAATATTGATGGGGTGGATTATTCTTTAACCGCCGGCTGCTACCATATTATTCCTTCTAATGTATGGCATGGTGCAAATGCGATAACAGATTGTAAGTTGATTGATGTGTTTGGGCCGGTGCGGGAAGAGTATAAGAGTTAAAAATAAGTGCTTACCCCAAATTGAAACCCCGCCAATTTAGAAGGAGGATTTCCCAAAATATCTTTCTGCAAGTTATACCGATAATTAAATCGTAGAACAGTTTGTGCTGTTGGCCGCCAACTAATAGCTGGTACTATGGAAAAAATATCGTCAGCGATATTATCGCCGGTAGAGCTGAACTTTCCTTTGTTCCAGTCCACATACTCCAATCGTACTGCGGCATTAATAATGGATTGTTCAAAACCAAATATGCTTTTCTTAACAAGAGGCTGCACAAAATCTATAAACCCGCCTTGTTGTTTTTCACCAAACTGCTCGGTGTAAGTATCCGGTACATCCACCTTCACCCATGCCCATTCTGTATTGATAAATGTTTTTGTTTTCGAAACAGTTGTATTAAAGTCAATGGCAAACACATTCACCCGCCGCTTTTTATCGAATACCAATCCATCATCCTGGTATTTATTATACACTCCCCCCATGTAAGAAAGTCCGAACTCACCTATTTTATTGTTCCTTATAGCGACTTTCCCTGTTAGTAAAGGACTACCGTTAAAACTTTCTTCAAACCGTTCAGGGTTTTCTTTGGTAGCAGGTAAAAATGTTTTATTCTCTCTATTAGAAATAATTCTATCGTCAAAGCCATTGGTGAGATAGGCTTCATACCCATACACCCAATCTTTTGAATACTTCTTTCCGTACAGTCCAAAGCCCACATTACTGAAAGTAGCAGGCAGCATCTGGATAGCGGAAATTGGCCGGTCAACAAATTCCCATTTAGGTCCATCATGATTTTGGTTGAATGCTCCGATAGGGTTCATTATAATACCGCCCCGTAGATTTAATAAAGGATTAAACTCAAAATCAATGGAAGCAAATTCAATATTGATTTCTTTGGTACCATCTTCAAACTCTATTTCGCTTAAAAATTTTATCCGGTTAGCGATAGAAGAAGAAACAAATAATGTTACCCGCCGCATCTGGAACTGGTGACCTTCTGTTACTCCGTCCTGTTGCAAATACTGGTAATTCGCCTCTGCATAGCCACCTAATGCCACTGGCAATTTACCCACTTGCAGAAAAGGCCGGTTATAAACCGCATCCATATTCAATGCAGGCTTAGTGGTATCCTTTGGAATCCGCCGGAGCAATGTCGGGTCAATCTGACCGATAGCAGTTGAAGTAATTAAAACAAACAGTATCAGAAATAGCTTACTCATATTACTCTCAGGTCAATAAATAATTGATTGTTGGAAATAGTTATGGGAAAATTCCGAAGGTTTCTATCTGCCGGGCCGTTCTTCAAAGTCCCTTTATTATCAAACTCACTTCCATGTGCTGTACATTGCAGGTAATCACCGGATGCCTGTAGCTCCGCTCCCTGGTGGGTGCATCGCATCCATAAAGCTGAATACTCCTTGTCACTGAAGCGGTACACACAAATAGGATATTGCAATGCCTCATTTCTTACAATGATAAAAGAACGATAGGTTGCCTGGCCACCTCGCTTTACAATAAATTCATTGGTATCCACGGTCAATCCATCTTTTCCCAATGCCCCGCCGATGTACCGGGTAGCTGTGCAGGAAGATAAAGTACCAGCCAATGCTGTTGCTGATAAACAAGCCGTACAACTGTTCTTTATAAATTTTCTCCTGTCCATTTTATAGTGATTCAAGAAATTTTATAAGCTGGGTTTTCTCTGTTGCGGACAACTGCTGAAATCTTGTTTTGCTCTGGTTAGCTTCTCCCCCATGCAACACAATAGCTTCTTCAATGCTTTTTGCTCTGCCATCATGGAGTAAAAAGTAATTGCCTCCCTGTGAGTTTTTGGATAAACCCAATCCCCATAATGGCGGTGTACGCCACTCAGCAGTAGTGGCCGTTCCTTCCGTATAGCCATCATCCAATCCCGGTCCCATATCATGCAATAACAAATCTGTATAAGGAAAAAATGTTTTGTTGGACAATGCAGCTATAGACGAACCACCCGTTACCAATTGTGGCGTATGGCATTTTGCACAATCGGCACTTAGAAAAATTTGTTTACCATTTTGAATTTCTGTGCCGCCCTGATTTCGTTGAACAGGTGCTTTTAATGTTTGTAAATAAAAAACAACATCCTGCACCCGTTGCGCTGAAACTTCCGGGTCAATAGATAAACCGCTGTAAGTGTCAACAGATTCAAATACAGAAGTAATTCCCATATCTTGATTATAGGCATTGGCAGTTTGCTGTAGTAAATCATATACTGCTGCTTTCTTTCCAAACCGGCCGATATATTTTCCACTTTGCGGAATTGCTGCTGAACGAAGGGTTGCATAAGAAGGAATAGTAATCCAGTTTGGTCGTCCGGAAATTCCATCACCGTTTACATCATTCTCATCAGCCAATGCCAATATAGAAGCATCCGGAACGAAGTCTAAAAAACCAAGCCCCGTGTTAGCAGGCGGCATAAACTTTGAAAAAGTTGCTCCTGCCGGAATTTGCTCCGGTTGAAAACCGGGAATAGCCCGGTGCTGCAATTGTGGCCCTCCGAGATGAAGAAATTGGTTACCAGAAGCATTGGTTTGCCCAAACCTTGTAAGCATAGTAAACGGATGCCCTTTACCATCACCTGCATGGCAACTGCCACAGGAGGTGGCAACGAATATTGGTCCAAGGCCGGTAGCAGTAGTAAATATTTCATCGTTAAATGCTATGTCGCCCCTTAGAAAAACAGCATTCTGTTCCAGTGTTAATCCCGTAACAGGGCCATCAAGCAGTTCATCATCTGCCGGTGTACCGGGTAATAATTTATTACAGGCGACAATACCAATCAGAAAAGTGGAGATGACAATTATTTTTTTCATTATTCAGGTATTCTAAATAATTTTTTAGACATGACTAAAAATATATTTAGCCAAATATAACAATTCTTGCGATTCGGCCAAATAAAAAAGGCGGCTTTCTCAAGCCGCCTTTTGATTAATATAACAATCAATTACTTATGTTTCAGGGCATTCAGGAAAGTTCTTTCCAAACTTACCTGCCAGCTATTGCTAGCCATCCGTTGCATATTACCACTTGCCTGGAAACGGTAGCCGATATTTACCTTAAAATTACTGTTGAATATGAATTGTAATGCCGGAGCAATATCAATGTAGTGTTTCTTTTGGTCAAGGGTTTGTTGTGCCAGTATCTCTGTGTACAGGTTCAGGTTCATCTGCTTATAATCGGTGTACTCTTTCGGAAATAATAAATACCCGGCAGACAATGAATAATTCATAGCCTGATAATTTCGGGTAGGAACATAAATCACTTTATTATTTCTTGATTTGTCGAGCACCTGTGTATGACTTACTGTTCCTGATACGGCCAGCTTATGCCATAGTTGTGTTGCAATTAATCCTGCTTCTACCCCACTCTTATCTCCCATCAATGTTATTTCATCGTAATGAAAGGGAGCTTTAGTAGTACTGGCATTTGCAAACACCGCCATGCGGAAATGTTTATGTATTTCATCCTTTGAAAAAAAACGATATTTCGCATAGAGGTTAACTGATTCGTATTTGAAATCACTGGTATGCATATTACCAAACGTAGCACCAGCATGTAGCATCAGTTTCTTACTGACACCAAACATCACTTGTGGCATAAAACGATGCGAAGCCCGACCATATCTTTTATCATAGTCAATAAAATGGTGCGTAAGTTTTACACTTATTGATTTTGCGGGCATGTTAGAGGCCGGTTCTGAAAACACAAATAATTCCTGCGCCTCCACATTACTTCCGGCAAATAAAATAAATAAAATGATAAGCGTTTTCCGCATTATTATATTTATTTGTCAATTAAATATTTTAATGCTTTCTCCAGTTCTTTACTTGTTAAATCCATCGCTAAAAGTTTACCTTCCTTATCAATTAAAAAAGATGTAGGGATAGCAGAAATATCCCATTGCTTGGCTGTATTAGCCTCCCACCCACCCGGTTCGTTTACCTGAAGCCAAGTAATTTTATCTTTTGCAACAGCAGCTTTCCATTTTGAAATGTCGTCGTCAAGCGATACTCCTATTATTTCAAACCCTTTGTTTCTGTATTTGGGATATAGCTTCGTCAGTTCTCTATTAGAGCTGCGGCAAGGGCCACACCAAGAAGCCCAAAAATCTAGCAACACCACCTTTCCTTTCAGGGATGACAGGCGCAACGTATCACCTGCAATGGAAGGCAAGGCAATTTCTGCAGCCGATTGTCCCTGCCGGGGTTGTGCTTCTGCAACATTAAATACAAGTAAGCCAATAAGTAAAGTGAAAACTATTCTATAGTTTATCATAGTGAAAAATTTTAAAAAGCTTCTTCCCAACAATTCATTGAGAAGAAGCCTGTAGATATTTAAATAGTAACATGATACACCCTTTCACCGGTGGCAATACCGTCTTTTACGCTGCAACTCACCGCTTTTCCTGTTTGCATACAACTCATTTTTGTGGCGGCACTGTTTTTCTTATACTGTTTTTCCGTTACAAAATTCTTGTCCACAACAGTTATCGTTTGTTCACCAGTTAGCACCTGTCCATCTGCATTCAAAAAATGAAAATTTTCATTACCAATCTTTATATGCTGGTCTTTTTCAATTTTCACTTCGCTAAAACTGCCCAATAGTTTTAAACTGCCAATCGAGAATCCTGCATCTTCCACTGCCTCTTTCAAGGCATCAATATCAGCATGTGCACCAGTCTTAAATACTATGTTGAAAGAAGAATTCTTAATATCAGCCTTAACTGACTCCACAAAAGAAACTTTTTGTAATGCTTTATTGATAGCATTACTACACATGGCACAAGTAAGACCTGTTGCCTGTAAAGTTGCTTGTGTAAACTGAGCCTGTGATGACACGGTTGAAAGGGCTATTATCAATAGTAATAATAATTTTTTCATAATAGTATGATTTAACTATTACTTGTCTGATTTTTTGCAGCAGTCTTTACCATCATGTCCTTCCTTAGTGCATTTACCATCCTTGCAGCAATCCATTTTTGCATCATCCTTTTTGCAACAGTCTTTACCATCATGGCCGGGCATGGTACATTTACCATCTTTGCAGCAATCCATTGCTTTGGCATCATGGTCTTTGTGATCCCCATCATGATGACTACAAGTGGCTCCACCGCTGCAGCAGGATACTTTTGTTTCAGAGGTTCCTCTTTCATACTTACAGCAGCCATGTAGCTTGTTGTAAGACTCTGTAGTTGCCTTGGCGCCTGCATTGTCATAACCTACTGTGGCTATCTTCTCCTGAATTTTAGCTGTATTGGTAGTACTGCTTTTGTAGCTTACCGTAAGGTCTTTCGTATCTGCATCCCAGGTAGCTGATTTAGCACCTGCATCTTTGGCTGCTTTTTCAATTTTTGATTTACACATACCACAGTTACCAGATACTTTAAATGTTTCGGTTTTTGTCTGGGCAGTTGCAATTGTAGCAAAAGCAAGAGATAAAGCAGCAATCGAAAATATTTTCAATGTTTTCATAAATTAATTATTTTAAGATTCAAAAAAAACGAGTTACTAAAATACAAGTAATAAATGGGTACCCCCTATAGT
This sequence comes from Chitinophagaceae bacterium, assembly GCA_031386125.1. Classification (GTDB taxonomy): domain Bacteria; phylum Bacteroidota; class Bacteroidia; order Chitinophagales; family Chitinophagaceae; genus JJ008. The sequence continues at coordinate 18,070 of JANNCC010000329.1, read as the reverse complement.
CATAGGAGTTGACCTAAAATCTGCTACATCTCAAATTCTGAAGACATTATTCTGAAGATATGTATCCTGCTCAGATAACAGAGGCGGGGAATGATTGTGAAAATGGTGTTGTTCGTAAATATTTTGAAAAGAAGCAACGATAAATCCTGATGGCATGGAAATCAACTCTTCCATGGAAGGAATCTCAATAGTAACAAAAGCTATTTTGTTTTGATCCTGTTCAAGCTTTACCACTTTCATTTCATCCCGACAGCAGCCATTGGAATCATGAGTGTCCATGCCGCATCTTCCGCAAACATCTGGTGCTGTATCAAACAGGTGAACAGATACCAACCGCTTCATGCAGTAATGATAATTGATAGCAATTCCGCTGGTAACTACAAAGTAGCAAAGGAATGATATGGTGAAAATTATCTTCTTCATGAATACTTCGCAAAGATAACATCAATATTCAGTTTAGCTAACTGATTTTTATCACTATTAATACTTTGACTATCAATTAACAAAACCCCAATATACCCCCAATCTGAACTGCAGACCCGGTATAGCATAGCCCGGTGCAACGAGGTTATTATTAGTAAACCCAAACCCACCGAGATTTCTGGCCGTATTCAAGTTTTCTGTCCTTATAAATGCTTTAAAAGAACGGATGCGGAAGTGCATATAGGCAGTTATATCAGGCAGCGGATTACTTATAGTGATGCTATCCTGATAGTAAAATTGCCCCTGCACGGGGGAATAGCCATCTGCCTTGTAGGGACTCCTGTAGCGGACCTCCAGCCCCATTGCAATATCTAAGTTCTTAAATCCAAGGTTTCCCTCATATGCAAATCTGTTGCGGGTATAAATAAGTGGCATATTAACCGGCGCATTTCCTACAACCTGTTGAAAATAAATTTCTGCGTGCCAATTCCATCGCTTTCCTACTTTAATTGTTTTCTCCACCGCTACCTGTAGCACATTAAACAGTGTATTCTCCTGCTCGGCTTTATAGTAATTGGTGAAATAAGTATAATTAGTGGCCAGGTAATAATGACCCGTTAGCCGAAATTTAAAAGAAGGTAAAAAGTAAGAAGCAAAAAGATGTGTGTTGTTCTCCTTCTTAAAATCCTTTACTGTTTTAAGAAAATAGAAACTGCTCCGGCTATCGAAAATGAATGATGGTGTTCTGCTGGTGTTTTCAAACCCTAATTGCAATGAACCAATTTTGCTGCCCAGCAACCGTTGCAAACTGATATGAGCCTGGTAATCGCCTTTATTTAACCCGGTAAAATATAATTTACCATTGGCTTCAATATCCCATAGCAGGTTGCGGGTTTTATTCCTGTATTCGGCATGGCCGGCTGTGTTTACAAAACTCTTTTGTCCAGCCGCAAACTCACCCGTAATATTCTGGAGAAGTATCCCCAGTTTAATAAACTGCTGCAGATTTTTTGCATCCGGAAACTGGTAAATGGAAAAATCATTGGCCATTATCTTCCAGGTGTCTTTTACAATAAGTGTATCAATTGACTGGCGCAAACTGGTATCATAGTAGGTTTTATAATACACAGAGTCTCCGAAAAAATCCTGAAAAGTATAAGATGATTTATCCAGCTGAAACGTATGCTCAAACCGGAGACGGGGATAAAAAAGGGGAACAACTGTAGAATCTGTAACAATGGAATCCTTTTTGCCCAAATCATACTGCTGGCGAAGCAATACAATAAATTCACTGTATTTATTACCTGTATTAATTCTTGTAGTAAAGAAATTGGAGGAGAACGGATCATTTGCACCCAGCTTAGTAGGGATACCAAAGCGGTCTTTATAATTAAGGTTGCCAAGATAATCTTCCGTGTCATCTATGCCGCCATTTTCAGCAGCCTGCATTTTGTTTCCCAACAAAACAAAATAGTTATTATACCGCTTGTTTACCGACTGAAACCAGGAGCTGAGCAGGTAGTTATTATGATTTGTTTTTTGATTTTTAAAAAATCCGGGTGAGTTTATCAACCTGTATTGAAAAGCAACATTCCAGTTTGGCTTCAGGTTTTGTGTATGCATTAATTGAATTATCTGCTCCACCCGGCTGCCCAACTGGTAGTTAATTTCCGAATAAGGTCTTGTAGTATTAAAGAATCGTACTTTATCGACTTTATACTTTGATATATCAAATGCATGAAGACCCGGATCAAAACCGGAAGAAAAATTAGGGGAGAATAATAATGAACGGGAGGCTGATCCTATATTACCAAGATTTATTTGTGTGGTAGGAAGGGGAAACCACCTTGTAAAATCGCCAATGGAAGAATCTAATGTATAACTACGGGTAGAATCCAGATAGCGAAAATTAATAGTGATAGAGTCGTCATGTTTGTTTCTGCGCTGTAAGCTATCGCCCCCACTTTGACTACCACCACGAACACTGCCACCAATTTGCTGCAGCCGGTTACCTACTCTGCGAATACCCGGTTCCTGCGAAAAAATTGTCACCGAAAAAGCAAGCAAAAAAATAAATAACAAGTATGTAAACTTATGCGCCAGTGTGATAAAGTTTTAGTGAAATAAAAAACCTTTGCAAAGTAATTCAGCAAAGGTATAATCACAGCATTAAAATTGTTAATTAAATAGCGGCAATCAGCTCTTTAAGGATTTTGGTCAGTGAATTTCGCTGCATCCCCTCAAACATTGGTTGCGCCTGCAAACGTACAAAAAAGCAACTTAGTAATTATAACGATAGAAATCACACAACTCTTCATCGCATAAAAGTTTTTGCAAAAGGGAGTCTTTCAGTACCTCCGTATAATCCATCCATTTCCCTTCCACTTTTATTTTTCGATACACCAAACGTATCCCCTGGCTGTAATCCACCCACCAGTTAATGTGACCGGTGTAAAGTGGTTGAATCGGTTTGCCATCCAGTTTATGCCATCCATAAATGGCAACTCTGTCAGGTCTTGTATCTCTCGAAATTTTTCCACTGATGACAACATCTTTCTGTATACCGGCTATCAACCCCTTCCTTCCTTTTCTTTGCCCTTCTATTATAAGATGATGCTGCCACATAGTAGGTGTGCTGTCCCTAAAGGCATACATCGGCACCGGTTCCAGTTTTAGGATAGCGGTTTTATAAATATCGTCTACCATTTTTCTTGTTGGCAGGAAACAATAAAAACTATCAGCAATTTTTTGTGCTGCCATCGGAGTAATATTTATCCTTGCCCAATCATCGTCGCTGCCAACACTTAAATAATCCGGCGATACATAATAAGTGGCGTTGATTGTTTTCCCGGTTAATGAGTCAATCATTGAAACACTTACTGCCACAAATTTTTTAAAAAATCCAGGTACATTCCCCGCCAATACTTCTTTCAACACAAATGAATCCCTTGCCGCCCATTTCATTACTGCTGCTTTTTTATAAAATTCAGTGCCGGAAACAGATGATGAATTTTGCTTTGTATCTATAACCCTCCTGCCTGCATTGCAGGAAATAATAACTGCCGCAAAAAATGCAGCAGTTATTATTAATGATGCTTTAATAATATAGTTCTTCATACTATTTAGTCCAGATAGCAATAAATTTTCCTGAATTGCCATATCCCATTACTCTTGCCAGTTTGTATCCCTGTCCATTCAATTCATTAAACTTATTCTGATAGGCCTGTGCCGACAGTTCAGCAAGGGCAACATAAGAAGACCCTTTGGAAGGTACCCACACTCCTGAAAAAGTTGTTTTACCACCAATTTCTTCTGCACGGATGTCAGAAGGCATAAAACCAACCTTACTCATATCATCAAATTTTTTTTGCATTTCGGCAATCGTCATGCTGTGATAAACATAAAACCCCGGGTTGATATTACTAAAGACAGCCGCATGCATTACTTTACCGTTCCATTCATACCTTACATGCTCTGTACAGCTTTTCTTTTCATTGGTCACATGTTTTTTCCAGGCGGCATCCCAGGCTGCATCATCCATATTGTGATAAGAAACAGTGCCTTCGTTGGCCTGAAGTTTTCGCCAGATAACAGTAAACAATGGGTTTCCGCTATTGTCTTTACATACTGAAATTTGTTTGGGTGTAAACCCTTTAGCTGAGTATTCATTAAAATATTGCTGGTACTGGTCGCTGTTCATATTAATACGGCAATACCATTGTGATGGCAGGCTATATTGAAAAGAACCTGATGCGTAATAGTTGTTACCCATTTTATGTACACTAAGCGTTTGCAATGCCATGCCTGTACCGGGAAAGTAACCAAATTCGCCAGCTACAAACTCAAGCGGTACATTGTGAAAAGAAGGATAGTGCGGTGCAAAAAAACGTTTGAACCCTTTATTTACTCCGGGCTGCAGACAATCCCGGTTATCGTCATTTAAAATAGCATAGACACCATACGGATCCATCTCCAACCAGGATTGATTGCCACTTGTTGCCGGACTTTTAATCCACAACATATAATGCAAATGATTATTGGCTGTATTGGGATTTGTTGGGTTTCCATTATTATCAAGCCCCCAACCGGCACCACCATAGCCAGTATTTCCGGCATAAGCAATGTGCTGACCGGCATACACATTATCACCCGCATTTACTTTCATTTTTTGCGCATTGGTACCCCACTGTAGTTTACTTGGGTTAGATTTTTTAGCATACAACACATATAAACTATCTCTGGATGTTGGATCGCCGGATGTTACAATCGTATTCTTTGCTTTTTGCAGGTCATGATCAAATCCATCCCGCAAATGAAAATACCCAGTACGGTATAATGTTCCATTTGGTGCTGTATGTTCAAGAATAATATAATTACCAAAAAGATCAACCCAACCGGCTGCAATTACTTTTCCGCTGGAAGCTGCCAGTACATCAAAAGTAGGATCAATCCCCGGACCATAGGCACTGCTTTCTTTTCCATAGTCAACAGAACCATGACCATTTCCATTGGAATAGTACCAGCCACCGCCAGCTCTGACTGTTGACTCATGATAAGGCAGGTAAAATGGTGTACGGGGTTTTAATGAGAGGTAATAATTACGGGCATCTGTTTCATTGGCAAAAACTTCATCGGGTGGGCCATACAGTACATCTTTATTAGCCACCATATCCCTGATCCAGTAATTGCAACAGCCCTGACGAACTGCGGGACTGGTACAATAATCAGCAGTAGCTGATGGATTGGTTTTAATAGTAGCCAATACCGTTGTACTTAATACATTCAGGTTCTCTACAAAAATCTTCTGATCGTCTGCTTCCCGTACAGGCTTAATGGCCATATTGTTGCCGGGCCTTACTCCACCCCTTTTAGGGTCACCTAAAATTTTGGCTGATGGAATTGTTTTGGATAAGGTGGAATTATCTTCAGCTATCACCACTCCCTTTTTTACAGGTTGGTAAAGAAGAACAGAATTGCTGGTGGTTCTCGAATCCTGCGCCCGGGCATGGATGGCACAACAGAATAGTGTCAGTAAAGCAGTTGCCTGCCTGATTAATTTTTTCATATGCAAAAGTTTAAGGTTTAAGTTAACTAAAGATATAAGGAATTGAAGCAGAAACAAGCCAGGCAGAAATGTTTTTTATTCCCCATTTCATGATATTTTATAACTACGAACTAATCAATATCTTCGCCAAAATTTATTATAGAATGAACCTTCATGAATACCAGGCCAAGGAATTATTAAAAAAATATAATGTTCCCGTACAGGAAGGCTTTGCCTGCACCACCGTGCAGGAAGCTGAAGATGCTTATCGCCAGATAAAAACACAGACGGGCAGCAAGTTTGCCATTGTAAAGGCACAGATACATGCTGGTGGTCGTGGTAAAGGCACAGTAAAAGAAAATGGCATTAACGGAGTAAAAGTGGCCAAGTCGCTGGAAGATATACAGGAATTTGCCGGCAAGATATTAGGTGGCACATTGGTTACTGTACAGACAGGCCCAACCGGTAAAGTAGTGAACAAAATATTTGTGGCTGCAGATATGTATTATGATGGTGTCAGCGAAAGAAAAGAATTTTATCTCTCCATACTATTGGACCGTACCAAGGGACAGAACGTTATCATGTACAGTACCGAAGGGGGTATGAACATTGAAGATGTGGCACATGATACACCGGAGAAAATATTTAAAGAATGGGTGCACCCATCTGGTGGCTTGCAAGGTTTCCAGGCAAGGAAGATTGCCTTTAATCTTGGTTTGACTGGTGAAGCATTTAAGAACTGTACAAAATTTGTAACCAATCTTTACAACGCATACGTTGGGCTGGATTGTTCCATGCTGGAAATTAATCCACTGTTCAAAGCAGCAGATGATAAAATAATTGCAGTGGATTGTAAAATGGGATTGGATGAAAATTCATTGATGCGCCATGCAGACCTTGCTTCGTTAAGAGATGTAACAGAAGAAGACCCAACCGAGGTAGAAGCCGGTAAATACAATCTGAACTTTGTAAAATTGGATGGCAATGTTGGCTGTATGGTAAATGGTGCCGGTCTGGCAATGGCTACGATGGATATGATTAAACTTAGCGGTGGCGAACCGGCCAATTTTTTAGATGTAGGCGGTAGTGCCAATGCACAGACAGTAGAAGCTGGTTTCAAAATAATTTTAAAAGATCCTGCTGTAAAAGTAATTCTCATCAACATCTTTGGCGGCATCGTTCGCTGCGATAGAGTGGCACAGGGTGTTATTGATACGTATCAAAAACTTGGCAACATCAATATTCCCATTATCGTTCGTTTGCAAGGCACCAATGCAGTGGAAGCCAAGAAGCTGATAGATGAAAGTGGATTAAAAGTGCAGTCTGCTATTTTATTGAGTGAGGCGGCAGATTTGGTGAGGAAGGCAGTGGCGTAAGTGCATTTGTCATCTCGGGGAACGAGGAATCTAAAAATAGTTAATCCCAACTGAGAGGCTGGTTTTTTATCCAGATCATCTTATATTATATATGCTGAATGAATATCAGAAACATACAACCAGCAGACAACCCATTTCTTTCCAAAATTGTAAAAAATACCCTCGCAGAATTTGGAGCCAACCATCCCGGCACGGTGTATTACGATGCAACTACCGATACGTTGTTTGAATTATTTCAAAAAGAAGGGGCTGCTTATTTTGTTGCTGAGATAAACGGTGAAATAGTTGGCGGCGGCGGTATCTATCCTACTGACGGTTTGCCAGTGGATACCTGTGAACTGGTAAAAATGTATTTGCTTCCACAGGTAAGAGGTACAGGTCTTGGCAGAACATTGATTGAAAAATCCATAGCCTTTGCAAAAGAAGCCGGTTACAAACAAGTCTATCTCGAAACAATGCCGGAATTAAAACAGGCCTTGAATGTTTATGCAAAATTCGGTTTTGAATATTTAAAAGGGCCGATGGGTAATAGTGGACATACGGGTTGTAGTCTTTGGATGCTGAAGAGTCTTTAGTCACAATCTTCATTTTTATGGAAAATGACCATGGCACCATCTTACGGTCATGAGAAAATACGTTCTTCCTGCACTTCTTTTTATCGGGAGCTGTCAGGATCATCCCTCCGAAAAAATAAAAACAATTACTGCCGCACCTGCTTCTGTACCAGTAAACCCCACTGTTTTTACAAAGCCTCTTTTTCAATTCAACTACGAAATACAGAAACAACGTTGCCAGGAACTTTATGAATTGAATAAAAAAAGAAGGCTGCCTGCAACAGAAAGGAAATTCATTTCATTTCTCACTGACTCACTGCTTCCCTGCTGGTATGGAACTCCATGGGATTTCAATGGCATCACACAAATGCCACAGCAAGGCAAGATTGCCTGCGGCTATTTTGTTACCACAACGCTTCGTGATGCTGGCATGAAGATCAACAGGGTCAAACTTGCACAATGCGTCAGCCAGAATCTTTTATGGGATCTATGCAAAGATTTTAAAAAATTCAGTAATAAATCATTGGAGTATTTTGTGAGTGAAGTGGAAAAAACAGGCTATGGACTTTATATAGTTGGATTGGATAATCACACCGGTTATATTTTCAATGATGGGAAAGATGTATGGTTCATTCATTCCGGTGTTTATCCGCCGAAATGCACATTAAAAGAAAAAGCCATCAACTCCATCACATTGAAGAATTCCCGGTACCGGGTATTTGGAAGAATAGTTTTTGACAAATGACTAACGGCTGACTTCCTCTACTTCATACACCGGACTAAAAAGGTACAGCCCGCCGGTAGCAATTTCTTTACATTTAAATCGTTTTCGCAATTGCTCCCCTTTCTGAAAAATCCTGCCATCTTTTATACGGAACAAAGCATTGAAAGAAATTTCTTCTACTAAGCGGTGATGACTTTCCTTTTCATCATATTTCCTCAATACCCGCAACAAACCATCCTCAGCGCAACTGCTGGCCGCCGGGTTTTTCAAAGATTGCAATAATTCCTTTTCAATATCGGCAGGAAATAATTTATGCTCTACAAATCGTTTTAGCAACCGCCCGAATATCATTTTCCATTCCTTTCCATGTGCCTGCACCTTATTGCTGTGCTGTTCAAACGTAAGCAGGTGGGCTAGCTCATGCAACAGTGTAATCAGGAAAGCAAATTTATTCAGATTGCCATTTACACTAATGCGGTGATTGGCATGATGCGTACGATGGCGGTAATCACCGAGGATACTTTTCCGTTCTTTTGCAATGGTTAAATGTACTTTGTATTGTTGCAGGTAAGCCGTTACTGCATCACCGGTAGCTGGTGGCAGATAATTTTGAAAATCGTCTATGGGAACTTCTTTTTTAGGCATTCTTTTTTTGCTTCAGCAATTTTTGCAAAGAAGATACCTCAACAAAAGTGTAAACAAGATACAACCCCATAGAGATAAGCAACGCTGGTTTATTTACATTCTTTTTTGCCACCATGATGTAGGCAAACGCCGCAATGGCAATCAGGAAAAACTTAATCATAAAACTACCGTACAGCGACCGCACCGATGCGTTTGGATTTTTTGATGTCAGCGAACGGTAAGAGACATAAAAGGATAAGGCTGTAGCGGCAAATAATATCAGGTTACCTCCAATCAATACAAGGTGGTCTATTCCGTTCTTAACCAGCAGGTTTTTCCCTGCCAGGAAGAAGCCATTTAATAAAATAAACAAAAGCAGTAAAGGAAGAAACGGTTTTCTATTGTTCATCTTTGGGTGGTTTTGCTGTTTCCCTCATCAGTTTGTAAAAGATACCAATTAGGGTGAGCAAAGGTAAGACACAGGCCAGCAATGGTAATGTGTTCAGCCATTTATCTGCTTTTAAGCCAATAAAAACTGCCAGCCCCAAGGCCACTATCAATTGTGTACCGAGACTGGCATAGCGTAGAAAAAATTGCTTATTACTATTTGATGGCTGCTTGCTGCTCATTACTTGTCATTTCCACTATATTAGCACCCATATGGCACTGACCATTGAAAGTGGCAGTAGGTTCTATCTGCAATTTACCAGCATACAGGTTTCCGGTTACCACACATTCGCCCCGTAGTTGTAATAATTCTTTTGCCCGGATGTTACCAGCAACCTTTCCAACAATATCTGCCTGGTTACCGGAAATATCACCTTCCACTACTCCGCTGTTGCCAATAATAATTTTAGCAGCACTGTTGATATTGCCAATTACGGTACCATCAATCCGTAAATCACTGTTGCTGTTGATATCGCCTTTCAGTGTAGTGCCGGCACCTATTAGTGTAGCACCACCACCATTTGTTTTATCCTGTTGCATATCGGTTTTGTTTTTGGTATTAAACATAGCTTTAATAATTAATCGTCGGATGGTTCTGCTTTAGGCACATTAATCCGGGTGGTATCCAAAACAACAGTGTTGATACCTTTTAAGGGGCCTTTTTTAAGACCATCAATATACTGTTCTGAATATTTCATCTCCCGGTCCGCATCATCTACTTTATACTTTAACTGTCGTAATTCAGTCGCCGATTTATAGTCGGTATTGGCGCCGGGAATGTAATACTTCAAAGGTGTGAAAACGATGAGGGCTACTGTTAACCCTACCAGCAGTACAAAAATTGTGCTCAACATGATGTAAACACTCAGGCGGGACAATTTAAATGTCACCACTTCCTCGTAAGTGTCGTCATTCATCACCACCAACCGGTAACGGTTTCGAAGCCGTTTCAGGGTGGATCCGGCATCTAATTTTATCATATCACAACTTTTGGAAATTAAAGGTAAGCAAAGAGGGTTAGTTTTGCCAGTTTCCGCTCATCAAATTAGCGTCAAAAAAATGGCCTACTTTTATACTAAATTATTTGAAATTCAGTTAATAAGACTTTAGATTGCGACGGAAAATGCGACCCACCCGATATACCATTACTGCTGTTCTATTCCTTATCCTCTGCCAGGTCGCCATTCCTGCTTTTAGCCAGTTAGGAATAACTTTTGATATTAAGAAACCAAAAGAATACGACGACCGGGTTTTAGGGTCAGAAAGGTCGGAGGAAAAGAAATTTACTCTGCCCCGCCGGTTGATTCAGAACACCGTTACCCATTACAATTATTATTTTAACGCCAATAATAAACTGAACGATGTGCTTGAAAGAGCAAAAACTGCTTTTAAAGACAACTATTCACAGCTGCTTCCCTTTTATAACTACACATTAGATGTAACCGCCGGCGATTCCATACAATTAGATTCTATTACTTACAAATCGTCCACCGCCATTGCCTTGCATGACTTGAGGAATGACTGGATCGACAATATGTACCTGCTGTGGGGAGCATCTTATTACCTGCAAAAGAAATTTGATTCTGCCTACCTGATGTTTCAATTTATCAACTACGCCTTTGCGCCAAAAGAAAAAGATGGTTATTACCTGGCGATAGGAAGTGCCCGGGATGGTAATTCTGCTTACAGCATTTCTTCCAAAGAAAAGAACAGCCTGCCACGAAAAATATTTTCTGAACCTCCCAGCCGTAATGATGCTTTTATCTGGCAGATAAGAAATTTTCTGGCACAAGACCAGTTGGCAGAAGCGGCCAGCCTGATTGTAACCTTGAGAAATGACCCCAAATTTCCAAAACGGTTGCACAATGATTTGCATGAGGTACAGTCTTACTGGTTTTATAAACAAAACATGTGGGACAGTGCAGCCACTCATCTTATCAAGGCACTGAGTAATGCCACCAACCTGCAGGAAAAAGCCCGTTGGGAATATCTTGCTGCACAGTTATATGGAATGGCAGGCAATCATAAAAATGCTGAAAAGTATTATGTAAAAGTCAGCAGCCATACTACTGACCCAATATTAGATATCTATGCCAGACTATATGCAGTCCGTGTAAATAGAGACGGTGGCGATAAAACCATTGAAAAGAATGTGGCCGAATTACTGAAGATGGCCAAACGGGATAAATACGAAGAGTACCAGGATATTATTTACTACATGGCAGCACAAATGCATCTGGAAGGAAATAATATTGATGAAGCACTCAAACTACTGCAAAAAAGTTCTCAGTTTGCCAGCAACGATCCAGCATTGCGCAACAAAGTATTTCTGCAATTAGCGGAATTATCTTTTGCAAAAAAAGATTACCGTAAGGCGGCTAATTTTTACGACAGCTTACGGTTAGATGATCCTGCTTTAAAAGATGTGGATGCTATAAAGGCAAGAAAAGAAACATTGGGAAACCTGGCTGTTAATTTTGAAATAGCCGAACGTCAGGACAGCCTGCAGCGCATTGCAGCAATGCCGGAAGACGAACGTAAAGATTTTATAAAAAAAATAGTGAAGGAGATTCGTAAAACACAAGGCTTGAAAGACGAAGCTATTTCTGCAGGTCCGGCCTTTGTTATACCTACACTTTTCCCAACTGTAGAAGCAAAAGGAGAATGGTATTTTTATAATGCCGCTTCCAAAGCAAGGGGATTAACAGCTTTTAGAAGTAAATGGGGAAGCCGTCCTAATATTGATAACTGGCGGCGTCTCGCCACTATCAATGCAGCATTGATAAGCAACCAGCCGGTACAGGTAAATGCAAACAATCTGCAAGGTGCTAATAATACAGCATCCGTTGGAGCAACCTATGAGGATCTCTATGCTAACCTGCCACTTACACCAGAGCAATTACAAAAATCCAATGACTCTTTGCAAGCAGCCCTGTTTGCCCTCGGTAGAATATATGTGCAGGAAATTGAAGATTGCAAAGCTGGCACAGAAATCCTGGAACAGGTTCGCAGCCGCTTCCCCAAATTTGACAAGATGGATGAAGTGCTTTTCAATCTCTATTTCTGTTATAATAAAAATGGTGAAGGAGCAAAAGCGGCAGCTATTAAACAAATAATGGGAGAAAAGTTCAGCACCAGCAACTTCACCACTATTGTAACTACCGGTAAGAACCCCAAATCATCCGCCAACCCGGATGCCACCAAAGCTTATGAAAAAATCTACGACTTGTTTATTGAAGGAAAATTTGAACAGGCCATAGCAGATAAAAAAATAGCTGACGGCCTGTATGGAAAAAATTACTGGACACCACAATTGCTCTACATTGAAGCTGTTTATCATATTAAACAAAGAAATGACAGCACTGCAATAACTACATTAAATTCTATCTTGACACAGTTTCCCAACACTTCGCTGGCAAACAGGGCTTCTAACCTGCTGAATGTATTAGGCCGGAGAGCACAGATTGAAGAAGAATTGAGAAACCTTAATGTAACCCGTATTCCTGGCGATACTACCACCCGTAAAGTAGTGGTAGTGCCTCCACAACCCAAATCTGATACACTCAGAACACAACCTGTGGCAAACAACACGAACCCAAAACCGCTATCAGATACATTGAACAAAAAACCGGCAGTGGTTAATGCCCCTTATAAATTTAATGCCGGTGAACCCAGCTATGTTGTGCTGGTATTAAATAAAGTAGATCCTGTTTTTTGTAATGAAGCAAAAAATGCCTTTGCCCGTTTCAACAGAGAAACATATTATAACAAGCCAATGACTGCAGACCTCTTTGACATTGATGGCGACAACCGCATCCTGCTGATGTCGCCATTTAAAGATGCACAAGAAGCAGTGGCTTATGTTGAAGCAGTACGGCCAAAAACAGCCTCCGAAATTCTGCCCTGGCTCAAGGGGGGCAAATTTAGTTTCATCATATTATCTGATCCAAACTTTGACATACTGAAAGTGTATAAAGACATTGATACGTATAAGGCATTTCTTAATCAGCATTTTCCCGGCAAATTTTAAACCTCTCCCCAGGCCTCTCCATAAAATGGAGAAGGAGATACTTTTGCAAAAAATTAATGATCCTTACCTCCTTCCCCGCTAAGGATTTCCTTAATTTCGGTATTCTGTTTATCTCAAATAGTACTTCAGCTTAATCACAACCATATATCTGAAATGAAAAAAGCAGTCCGAATTTTTTGGCGCATTTTTGCCGGTGGCTTTGCCGCATTTATACTGCTGGTATTACTTGCCAATTTTGGTGTGTTTGGCAAAATGCCATCTCTTGAAGAATTGGAAAACCCTTCCATTTTACAGGCCTCAGAAGTGTTAGCCGAAGACGGCACCCTGATGGGTAAATATTACACTGAGAGAGGTAACCGAAGCAATGTAAAGTACCGTGATATTTCAAAGCATGTAGTTGATGCACTGGTAGCGACGGAAGATGAACGTTACTACAGCCACAGTGGTATTGATTTTAAATCAACCATGCGGGCATTACTAACAGCCGGTACATCTGGTGGTGGCAGCACCATCACCCAGCAGCTGGCCAAAGCATTGCTTGACCAGGGAAGTAAAAACAGAGCCTGGCGGGTAATAGAAAAAATGAAAGAATGGATTATTGCTGTGAAGCTGGAAAAAAATTTTACCAAAGAAGAAATTATTACCCTGTACCTGAATGCTGTTCCGTTTGGCAATAATATTTATGGTATTCGCAATGCTGCCAGGTCTTTTTTTCAAAAAGAACCCGACCGGCTGAATGTGGAGGAGGCTGCCCTGCTGGTAGGAATGCTTAAGGGCAACAGCATTTACAATCCTGTCCGCAACCCTAAAGCAGCACTGGAACGCCGGAATATTGTACTCAGCCAGATGGAAGTGAACAAAAAAATAACACCTGCCCAAGCTGCCAAATTAAAAGCAACACCTATCAAAATCAATTACAAAAAATTAGATGAGAATACTGGTTATGCCCCTTATTTCCGAGAAGTGTTGAAGAGTGAAGTAAAGGAAGCATTGAAAGACACTAAGAAGTCAAACGGTAAGCCTTATAGCATATATGATGATGGACTGAAAATTTATACCACCATCAATATACAAATGCAGCAATATGCCGAAGAAGGCGTGGCCTTGCAAATGACATCCCTGCAAAAAGGCATCAATGCAAGAGCCGATTTCAAGTCAGGTTCTATATGGAAAGACCATGAGAAAATATTAGAGAAAGCAGCAAAAGAATCTGACCGCTGGAAAAATCTGGAAGAAGATGGCCTGAGCGATAAAGAGATAAGGGCAAGTTTTGATATAAAAGTACCCATGAAGGTGTTTGTCTGGAATACAAAAAGAGAAAAAGATACATTGATGACACCAATTGATTCCATTAAATACTCACTCCAAATGGAGCAGGCTGGGTTTATGGCTATGGATCCTGTAACTGGTGAAGTAAGGGCTTGGGTTGGCGGCATTAATTATAAAACCTATAAAAACGACCACATCAACCTGAGAACAAAAAGACAGGTTGGTTCCGTTATCAAACCTTTTCTTTATACACAGGCTATGGAAGAAAGGGGCTTCACTCCTGAAACTGAGTGTGAAAATTCAGCTCAGCATTTTCCTGGTTTTGGATGGGTACCATCCGGAAGAAAAGCAGGAGGAGGTTCTATGTCTATGGCCAATGGACTTGCCTACTCAAAAAATGGTGTTACCGCTTATATTATGAAACAGGTTGGGCCTAAGCAGTTTGTTGATTTTTTAAGCCGGATAGGTATTCCTACACCGGTAAAACCCTACCCTTCCATTGCATTAGGCACTTGCGATTTATCTATGTATGAAATGCTATGGGGCTATACCATATTTGCCGGTCGTGGGTTTTCAACAAAACCTTACAGTATCAGCCGTATAGAAGATCGCAATGGAAATGTGATAAAAAGATTTGATTACAGTGTAAACAGAAAAGAAGCCATCAGTGAAGTAACAGCCTACACCATGGCAAGAATGATGCAGGGTACCGTTGATAAAGGAACTGCAAGGGGATTGAGAAGCCGGGTAGGTGCAGCAGAAATGGGTGGCAAAACAGGAACAACAGATGACAATGCTGATGCTTGGTTTATTGGATACACCCCACAACTGCTGGCTGGTTCATGGACTGGTTTTGAATATACTTTTATGCGGAATCAGGGCGACGGTAACAGGATTTCCCGTCCTATTACAGAATACTTTTTCAAGAAAGTGCTGGCCGATAAAAAACTGGGGATTGAGAAAAATGCCAGGTTTGTAAAACCGGCTGAAATGGAAAATGAACTCAACAGTGCAGACATTATCATCAGCGATTTCGATCCTAACCCCGGTGCCGAAGGTACTGACCAGGGCGTAGGCAATCCGGAAGATTATAATAATTATGATCAGTATGACACCATAGGACCTGAATCAAAACCACTGGACGAAGAAACCCCTAAGAACGAAAACAAACCTCCTGTAAAAAAAGATACTTTAATAAAACCGGTCATGAAAAAAGAAGAGCCGGGTGTAACACCCATCGGCTCATTGGTGGAAGACACCAGGAAAAAGAAAAAAGAACGGAAAAAACTGGCCAAAGAAAATAATTAAGTGGCTATCAGAAGCCATCGGTATTACCATTTCTCCCTATATCGTATGCCTGGTTCTTAACCGGAAACCAATCCGCTGCCCTAGAAATATTTCGCAAATCATGCTTAAAGATAAAAATACCAACACCAGTGCTTAGTATCCGAAACGCCACTATCGCCGACATTCCGCTTATCCGTGAACTCACTTTTAAAGTATGGCCGCAAACATATGCTGCTGTCATTTCTAAAGAACAAATAGATTTTATGCTGGAGATGATGTACAGCGAAGTCTCATTGAAAAAACAAATGAATGACGGCTGCCAGTTTATTATTGTGAGTGATGAAGATGACCCTGTTGGCTTTGCAGCTTATCAGGAAACCGGGTCATCAATTTTCAAACTGCATAAAATTTATGTACTTACCTCACAACAAGGCAAAGGAACCGGCAGGTTTGTTATTAATTACATCATCAGTAACATTACAAAGCAGGGAGCTACTGCTTTGCAATTGCAGGTGAACCGGAATAACAAAGCAAAAAACTTTTACGAAAAATTGGGTTTCACTGTCATCCAGGAAGCCGATTTCGACATCGGCAATGGTTTCTTTATGAATGATTATGTGATGGAAAAGAAATTATGAGGCTTCTGCCTTTTATTCAAAACTCAATTACGGTTCATACTCAGCTTCTTTGCCATTTCAGCACTCATTCCTTCGGCAGAAATTCCATAGCCATTCACCAGCACTCCCTTTACACCGTTAACAGATTCAATGGCATACACAATAGCTTCATCAGAAGGATCAGTATTGCCTTCAAAACGATACACTTCAGTAATCTCAAAATCATTCACATCAAATTTATCCCCTTGACATATAAGGCAGTTCTCCTGTAGATTGAAATCAATGTCAAACCCTCTCTTTTTAAGATCATTCACCGCTTCCGACAAAGTATCATATGAATACATTTTTATAAAATTTTATTGGTCATTAAAATCATCCCTGTTTCATTACACACCCGTAACAAGAACGTCATTTATCCAAACACTAACTGATGTGTTTGTTTAATAATACCCATTACGAAAATACTTTGAACATGTCCCATATTCTCAATCTGGCTTAGCCTGTTTACATGAAAATCATGATAAGCATTCATGTCCTCACACATTACTTTCAGCATAAAATCGAATTCGCCTGAAATAGTATAACACTCCACCACATCTGGCATTAATTGAATCGCTTTCACAAATTTTGTGCCTGCAGTTTTATTGTGTTCCTTCAATGATACATAGCAAATAGCAATCAGGCTTTTCTTTACCTTGGTATGATCCACTAAGGTGGCATACTGTTTTATCACCCCGTTTGCTTCCATCCGCTTAATACGTTCATGAACCGGCGTAGTACTCAGGTGTATGGTATCAGCAATTTCTTTCACCGTCATCCTTGCATTTTGCTGCAACAGGTTGAGTATCGACAGGTCTTTGCTGTCTAATACAATATCGCTGATAGCTGTTTTTTCTGTTTTAGTAGCTTTTGCCATCGGTAAAAAGGATTTTCAACTTTTAATAATACAATAAAAGGATATTCCACCAAATTTACACAATTCCTTAGAATAATTTTCTATAATAGTATTTTTGTCTTCTAAAAATTAAACAATGTCAACATTATCAAAAACATCCATTGATTTCAACCTTGCTTATAAGGTTGCAGATATTTCTCTTGCCGAATGGGGTCGTAAAGAAATTCGTCTGGCAGAAGCAGAAATGCCCGGTCTGATGAGTATACGTAAAGAATACGGCCCTTCTCAACCATTGAAAGGTGCAAGAGTAGCCGGTTGTCTGCACATGACCATCCAGACTGCCGTTTTAATTGAAACGTTAACTGCCTTAGGTGCAGAAGTAAAATGGAGCTCTTGCAATATCTTCTCTACACAAGATCATGCTGCTGCTGCTATTGCTGCTGCAGGTATTGGTGTGTTTGCCTGGAAAGGACAGACACAAGCTGAAGCTGATTGGTGTATTGAACAAACATTATTCTTTGGTGCTGTTGATAAGCCTTTGAATATGATATTGGATGATGGCGGTGACCTTACCAACATCGTTTTGGACACATATCCTGAATTAATTCAGCATGTAAAAGGCATTTCTGAAGAAACTACTACTGGTGTACACCGTTTATATGAAAGAGTAACAAAAGTTACATTGCCTATGCATGCTATCAAAGTAAATGATTCTGTTACCAAATCTAAGTTTGATAACAAATACGGTTGCAAAGAATCGTTGGTGGATTCTATCCGACG
>JANNCC010000280.1:0-3062 GCA_031386125.1 Chitinophagaceae bacterium | reverse complement strand
TATTGAAGGAGTGAAAGATGCAGCATTAGTGGTGGAAGCCGCTACCGAAAATGTAACGCTGAAACTGCAAATATTTGAAGATCTGGATAAGTATGCACCCAAAGAAGCTATACTTGCTACTAATACATCGAGCATTTCTATTACAAAGATTGCAGCCGTTACCGGCAGAGCCAGCAAAGTAATCGGTATGCACTTTATGAACCCGGTGCCGGTGATGAAGCTGGTGGAAATTATTAATGGCTATGGCACCAGCAAAGAAGTAACGGATACCATTGTTGAACTGAGCAAACAACTTGGTAAAGTACCTTGTGTGGTAAACGACTATCCCGGCTTTATTGCCAACCGCATACTGATGCCGATGATAAACGAAGCGATTTATAGTTTGTACGAAGGAGTAGCCGGTGTTGAGGAAATAGACACTGTAATGAAACTCGGTATGGCCCACCCAATGGGACCCTTACAACTTGCCGACTTTATTGGTCTGGATGTTTGCTATTCTATTCTGAATGTGCTGCATGATGGTTTTGGCAATCCAAAATATGCACCCTGCCCTTTATTAGTAAATATGGTGACCGCTGGTAAGTTGGGAGTGAAAAGTGGTGAAGGTTTTTATGCTTATACAGCGGGGAATAAGGAGTTGGTGGTGAGTGGGCGGTTTAAATAACAGGCATAGCTTGTCACTGATAAAATTTTATATTGTTGCCTTGTCCGCCTGCACAACGTTCTGTACGTTGTTTGAAATTTCATTAGAAGCTTTTTCCATCGTATCTAATACTTTTTCTGGATGAATATCCTGTGATAGTTCCTCGAATTCTTTATCATGAGCTCCCTTAATTTCCATTTTCTTAGCTATGTCAGTTACCAAATTCAGGATCCTGGTTACCTCATGTTCGGTTAGCAGGCTAACCTGCAGATCTAATTCTGCCCACTTATCTGTCTGAATATTCATTCTTTTTTGTCCCATCAAAACAAACGTTGTAAGAAAAATTGCTTCCACTGCTGCGAAGGTGGCAAGAATAATAAAATTTGGATCAAAAGGTTTAAGATCAAACCATCTCGTATTCCAAACGACCCATGCCCCAAAAAAAATCAAGTGAATATAAAATGATAGCATACTGCCTGCGAAAGCAGTCACAGAATCTACCATCTTATCCTGAAAGTTTCTTTTTCTATTTTCCTCTTCCTTACGATGCAAAAGTGCATTAACATTTCTTTCCACTATTTTAGCCATTTCAGGCAAATCATTTGTTTGCTTGTTCATAGTAATCATTTAGCAATTACTCTGAATAATTGTGCCAAAAGCCTGTTGCCTGGGATTATTTTCAAGAGACAGTCATCTTTTCATCTCCACTCCTCTCAAATCCTTCAACTTACTTAGCACTTCATCCAACCTGTTCTTTGACACACCAATCTCCAGTAAACAAAATAATTGTATCTCCTGTTTCAATACCACACAATCAAACTGCTTCACCAGTTTCATCACCTCATTCATTTGCGTATAATCAAATTGCAGGCGGTAATTAATCAAAACAGGTTTTTGTATAATTGAAGCAGCTTCCAAAGCCGATGCAACGGAAGTTTTATAAGCATTTATCAATCCCGGCACACCGAGTAAGGTGCCGCCGAAGTAGCGAACAACGATTATCAGCACATTCGTTAGCTGTTTGCTGTCTATCTGTCCCAGTATCGGTCTGCCTGCCGAGCCGGAAGGTTCACCATCATCACTTACCCGGTAGTTCATTCCATCCAAACCAAGCCGGTAGGCAAAACAATGATGCGCTGCTTTGGGGTGTTCTTTTTTTAGTGCCGCCAGTTTTTCTTTAAACTCACCCACATTAGCAACAGGATACGCATATGCAATGAATTTGCTGCCCCGATCTTTAAATTCTGCCAGCGATGGCTTTTCTATAGTATGGTAAAAGGAGTCCTGGATCATCGGTTACTAATCGTCTGTAGCAGGCATATAAATTTCGATGGTATCTGAAAACAATTTCTCCGATGATGTTAGTATTGCGTTTTCAAGAACGGGTGCAGCAAGGCCATTATCAATCATTAATGCTGAATTATTAATTATCCTCGCTTCATCCCAAAGGCTATCATCAATAAAAGATTGCAGCAGTTTTGCCCCGCCTTCCACCAACACACTCTGAATTCTCAATTGATACAGAGCCGCCATCAGTTGTGTGAGAAGGCTTTTATTTCCCTCCAACTTATAGTACAGCAGGTTTCCTTTTTCTTCCTGTCTAACCGAATTAAAAACGATAGTCCTTACTTCACCATTAAAGATTTTCAGTGAAGCCGGAAGACGAAGGTTCATATCCACCACCAGCCGCACCGGCGAATTTCCTGGCCAAAGCCTTGTTGTCAGTTCGGGGTTATCAAGCAGTGCTGTGTTTGTTCCAATCAGTATCGCTGATTCTTCGCTTCGCCATTGATGCACTAAACGGTTAGAATACTCATTGCTGATTAAAAGTCTTTCGATATTCCCAGCTGCTATTTTCCCATCTCCTGTCTGTGCCCATTTTAAAATAATATACGGCCGCTGTTCTGTATGAAAAGTAAAGAACCGTTTATTTATTTTTTTACATTCATACCCCATTAACCTGTCTGCCATTTCTACCTTCACTCCTGCTTCTTGCAGCTTCTCTATTCCCTTTCCATCCACTTCCTTAAAAGGGTCACGGCATCCGATTACAACTTTAGGGATTTTATGTTTTATAATTAAATCAGCACAAGGAGGTGTTTTTCCAAAATGAGAACAAGGCTCTAATGAAACATAAAGTGTGGAATGGCTCAACTTATCGGTCTGGCCATTTCGAATGGCCTGACCGACAGCATTTACTTCTGCATGTGCTTCACCATATTGCTGATGCCAGCCTTCACCAATTATCCTGTTATCATATACCAATACAGCCCCTACCATTGGATTGGGAGCAACATAGCCTGCTCCCAGTTTGGCCAGCTCCAGGCAGCGTTGCATGTAGTGATTTGGCGACATGATTCCGGCAAAAGTAAATGAATTAAGTTTGTTGCTCCCGCCAAACGGGACAAGTTATGACTGT
>JANNCC010000266.1:0-13074 GCA_031386125.1 Chitinophagaceae bacterium | reverse complement strand
CTGCAACGGGAGCCTGAAAATTGATCTCCTGTGAGCCGCCATAAATTACACCGGGCACCAGTTCCTGAGAGCGGAGTTGCCGGGTGGCTGTTTTCCCGAATCCGGTCCTCAGACTACCTTCGATTGTAATTGATTTCATTTTTATTAATGTTTAATTGTTTACTTGTTAATACCAGGTTTTATTTAGCCAACATCGGAGGCCTTGACTCCTGACTACCGACTTCAGACTCCTGACTCTTATTTATCTCTTCTTTGCGAATGAATAAAAAGACTTGTGATACTTTTATTTTCATACGCATTGCGGATGGCTACTGCAAAAAGTTCTGCCACACTCAACACTTTAATTTTTGGGCTTTCTTTTTGCAACGGTATAGTATCACATACTATCAGCTCTTCTAACACACTGTTTTCAATATTCTCATAAGCCTTACCACTAAGTACCGGGTGAGTTATTAATGCCCTCACACTTCTTGCCCCTTTCTCTTTTAAAAGACCTGCACTTTTTGCCAATGTGCCGCCGGTATCACAGATGTCGTCAATTATCACTACATCTCTGTCTGTCACATCACCTATCACCACCATGCTGGCAATCTCATTGGCTCGTTTCCGGTGCTTATCGCAGATTACCATTTCCGCATTAAAATAACTGGCAATTTCCCTGATTCGGTTGGTTGCTCCTACATCGGGGGCGGCAAAGGTAAGGTTTTCAAGCCGCAGATTTTCTATGTAAGGGATAAAAACTGCATGGCTGTCGAGGTGGTCCACCGGTATGTCAAAATAGCCCTGAATTTGCGGGGCATGAAGATCCATGGTAATCACTCTGTCGGCGCCGGCGGCTACTAACATGTTGGCTACCAGTTTACTTCCAATGGCAACCCTGGGACGATCCTTCCTGTCCTGACGGGCATAACCATAGTAAGGGAGTACAGCAATTACCTTGTAAGCAGAGGCCCTTCTGGCTGCATCAATCATCAGCAGCAACTCCATCAGGTTTTCAGCCGGGGAAAAGGTGCTTTGCACCAGAAAAACATAATCTCCCCTTACACTTTCAAGGAAAATGGGGCTTATTTCGCCGTCGCTGAATTTCTGGATGTTTACCTTTCCTAATTTGGTACCATACCTTACACAGATTGCCTCGGCCAGTTGTTGTGAGCCGGTGCCAGAGAAGATTTTAGCAGTTTGCATGGCTTAAAAATGTGCGGCGAAGATACTACTTCGCAAATCTCATTCGCAAATAAATAAGCCGGAAAATGGGCGGTTTCTCACCAAGCAGTATCTAGTTTTAAAATTTTTGGTGATACGCTAACCACATATAAATACAGGAACATAGGTATTCACATAGCCTATGTGCTTTTCTACTGTGTTTTATGTGTCTATGTGGTTCAAAATAGTACACTACCGCAAGGCAACAGTGCCTGCCACCGGCAGCAGCTTTTTCACAGGGGTTGATTTCTCACTGCTCAGACTTGCTGGCCTGGCATTACAACTGTAAAAAAGGGAGGAGCAAATAAAAATAGCGAACACTAATGCCACTATATACAAGCCTGCAAAGAAAAGAATGGGGTGCAGAGAGCCCATCGGGGTAAAGCTGTTGGTTTTCATAAATACCAGATTTTAAGTTATTCCGACATTCGTCGGGATTGGTTTCTGGTGGCTTGTTATTAATACCACTTAGTGGTATTGATAGCATAAAAATATTGGCTATAATTGTTGTATGCAAGAGCACAAGTACTCAATTAAGCAGTGGGCAAAAGACGACCGGCCACGGGAAAAGTTACTACTGAATGGTGCAGAAAATCTCAGCAACTCTGAGTTGCTTGCCATTTTAATTCATAATGGCAGCAAGGAAAAAACCGCTGTTGATCTTGCCAAAGAAATACTGAAGCTTGGAAAAGATAACCTGGGAGAATTGGGCAAACTATCCATAAAAGAGTTGATGAAAATAAAAGGCATCGGCGAAGCGAAGGCCATTACTATTGCCGCTGCATTAGAATTAGGAAGAAGACGGGAATCGGCAGCACCGCTTGAGAAATCCATTGTAAAAAGCAGCAGTGACATTGCCCGTTACCTGCAAATCAAATTAAAAGATTACCGGCATGAAGTGTTTGCTGTCCTGTTTCTGAACAGAGCTAATAAAATAAATCATTTCGAAATAGTAAGCGAAGGCGGCATTACCGGCACCGTGGCCGACCCAAGAGTTATTCTCCGAAAAGCATTAGAACAAGATGCTGTCAATATTATCCTTTGCCACAACCATCCTTCTGGCAGCTTGAAGCCCAGCCGGGCAGATGAACAACTAACCACCAAAATAAAAGAAGCTGCCCGTTTCCTCGACATTGCCGTTATGGACCATCTGATTGTAAGTGAAGATGGGTATTACAGTTTTGCGGATGAAGGACTTCTTTAGTTCGGGGTTCGGCTTTAACACAAAAAATAATAAAGATGGCAACGATAAAGAAATTTGAAGATTTAAAAGTGTGGCAAAAAGCAAGAATCCTATGCCAACAGGTTTTTGAAATTACACAGAAAGAACCATTTGCTAAAGACTACAAATTAAAGGATCAGATAAATGGCTCTTCCGGTTCTGTAATGGATAATATCGCAGAAGGTTTCGGCAGACAAGAAAACAATGAATTTATTAATTTTCTGACCATAGCAAATGGATCTGCCATGGAAGTGAAATCCCAGCTTTACAGGGCTTTTGACAGAAGTTATATTACAAAAGATAAGTTCGAAGAGCTTTCGTTACAAACAGACGAAATCTCAAAAATGATATTTGGCCTGATAGCTTACCTGGGTAAAAGCGATTTCAGAGGTCAGAAATTTAAAGCAAGAGAAAAGTGATTAACCATTGTGCCAGTCAAACTTTGAACCCCAAACTCTGAACTGTTCAAGCTTGCGCCGTAGGTCCGCCAAAATTCATCGGCAGTTGTATTTCTTCCAAATCTTTAATCGGCCCGTTTATAGATTCATACTTCTGGATATTTTCCGTCATAGCTTTCATAAACCGCTTGGCATGTTGTGGTGTCAGGATAATTCTTGACTTTACTTTGCTTTTAGGTGTCCCGGGCATCACATTTACAAAGTCAATTACAAACTCGGCATGTGAATGGGTAATGATAGCCAGATTGGCGTACGTTCCTTCTGCCACTTCCTCTGATATTTCTATGTTAAGCTGGTTAGGGATATTTAGTTCTTCGGACATAAAGGTCAATTTATTATTTATTCAGGTATTCAAAGGCTTTTCGTAAAGCTTCTTCCTGATTGATAGTAAAGTCATTAGTGGTAAAGACGGAGGAAATATCTTTGATTTTTTTAAACTCACTGATAATACTGCTAACATTGGTTTTTAATTTTTTTATACCTGCTTTAGATGAGTCCGTATAATGGTAGTCATACAGCAGGTCAAACTGGCGAAGGTCTGCTTGAATATAATTAGTGGAAACATATCCCAAATCAGACTTATACTTTTTATAAACGCTAAACTTCGGACCGGCATATAGTTCCAGAAAATAAACTTTGTCCGAACTGCCGATAAGTGGCCCATATATAAATTTCAACGGATGAGTAATACCGAGACTTATATTCGTATGAATCAAAAAAGAATCAATGGTGCCGGGTTCTTTAACCAGCGGTTTATCCGGGTTACCGGTAGAATAAAACTCTACTTGCTGGTTGTAGCTATTATAGCTCAGAAAAATATTATATGCTTTAGCCTCCGATGAAAACATATCGCCTTTGTTCTTCTCACCAAAAAGGTAAGAGGTGCCAATCACTTTAAAAAGACCAATCTGTCTATAGAATCCTTCCTCCGTTTTGGCCAACATCAGCCGGCTATAATTCAATGCATTGTCCATATAGCCTGATGATTGGGCATTTGAATAATAAAAAAGAAGCAGGGAAAAGAAAATCATCAACCCGGCTTGTTTAAATATTTTCATAACATACTATTTTATAAAATTAAAAGTACAACAAAACAGCCCTGAAGCTGCTGTTAAATTAATAAGGGATTGCTAAAAAGCAATCCCTTATTAAAATAAATCAGAAAAATCTTATTATCTCGGACCCCTGTAAGTTAAAATACAATTAATAAACTGATCAGGTCTTCCGTTTTGCGACATGATATATGAAGCTAAAATCCTCTTTGTTGCGGGATCCCAGAAATTGCCTGCAGGCGGAACTACTGCAGGATTTATCCTGAATTGTCTGTTTCTGCCATCATTGGGAATATCATTGCTTACATCCATTAACTGATTGGTAGCCGTATTAAATGTGTATCGTGGGGCAGTTGCGCCAAAACCAGAAGCTCCGCCTCCTCCAACACCTGTACGGCATACCTGGATAAAGTCATTAAATCCCCACTCATCGAAAAACCTAACAGAGTTTGGTCCACCAGTAATCAGTGCAATACTAGAAGTAGCGGTACCCCAAGGATAGAAAACTGCATCATCGGTGATACCATATGCTGCCCATCCACTAGTGTTTATTGATAACCCGTATTTACCATCATATTTATTTTTCAATGTAAACTCCAGAAACAGGTTTCTCAGGTTTTCAGCTATTGTATAACCGCCGGTTACACTGGTGATCCTTAAACCAAGACCATAAGAATTGCTGGGATCCAAAGGAACAGTAGTAGGTATGTTAATAGCCACTGATCCACTGTCTGCTCCTGCCTTTATAACAATAGTAAGCGGTACATTATATCTTGACGGGTCAAAAAGAAGGATATTAGTACCGTTTGCAGCGTTATAAGCAGTACGCAATGCGTCATTAAGTGCTAATGTGATTGTTATATCCGATTTAGCCGGAGTAGGTGCAAATAATTTAATAAATGCAACATCCCCAATTGCCTGATTAGTAGGTACGCCAGCGTTAAGACCAACAGTATTTTTGGAAACATTCGCCAGCGCAAAACCAACACCCGGAGGCTGAGACGAAGGATCTTTAACACCATAGGTGTTGTTATCAAAACCTTTGTCTTTCAAACATCCTGTAAGCGCAACAGCTATGGTTGCAAGGAGGAAAGAAGATGATAGTATTTTTTTCATATTTTCTGATTTTATATCTGATTAATTAATTAACATCCCAGAAAACTTTGCTGTACCGTGTAATGCCAGCTGGTACATTTCCTGCATTATAGTTATACTCAGTCTGAGGATACAGGAAACGAACCGGTATTTGATCAGCCGGAGAAATCTGAGGTGAAATAGAACGGAAAGGACCAGGGCCTGGCGATGCCGGACCACCTGAAAACTGGCCGCCATCACCATATATGAAATTGGTGGTTGGAGCTGGCGAATTAGTTGTGCTAACTCTTACTGCTACTTCAGAATATGCAACTCTTCTCCAATCAGTCCATGTTTCGTACGGAGCAACACCGTTCATGGCAAACCATTTTTGGGATAAAATAGTAAACAAGCCTCCAATTGGGCCACCTGTTACCACTGGTGCTGCAGCAGTATAATCAACGTCAGGATATGTGGCATTGTTTGCTATATAAGTATCCGCTGATGCTGTTGGATTTGTTACCCCTACAAAGCGGCAACTTTCATAAATACCACTTGTCATCAACTGCTGAGCAGTAGGTCCGGAGGTAATAAACCCTCTGAATCTTGCTTCAGCCTGCAGGAAGAAACTTTCTGCAGCAGTAATTACCCACTGAGGTGCCAGTGCGCCTTTGTTAAGACCAGGGCCTATTCCTGCTACAACAGCCGCAGCATATTGTGCAACCGGTGGAGTTCCATAAGGAACACCAATCAATCCATTGCTTCCGGCAACGTAAAAACGAGTTCTCCTTGGGTCACCATCCCACTTATAATACTCAACACCCCACTCATTGGCTTTATAATAAATGTTATTGGCAGATCCTGATCCGTCGGTATTAGTTATATAATTATTGAAAAAAGGATTGGCCTTATCATTTGCTGAATAACCAGGATTCATCTGGGCATCCTGCCCGGCACCAAGAAATCCATTACCGTTTGCAGTAATAATAGCCATCTCCGCAGTCTTATTGATAGCAGCAACTCCATGGCAATGTACGAGCATACGTAGTTTCAGGGTATTACCAAATTTGTTCCATAGTATCTTATCACCCTTAAACATAATGTCATTCGTAGCAATGTCTCTGTTAGGACCAGTGGCCGAAACATCTGCGCCATTAATCAGAGCCATACCGGCATCAATTTCACGGAACAGTGCTTTATAAATGTCAAGGCCATTGTCATAAGCAGGAGTCGGGTTACCACTTCCTTTTAATGCCTGAGTATAAGGGATGTTACCATACACATCCACCATTATCTGGTAATTATGTGCTTTCATAATGCGGGAAATACCTTCATAAAATCCGGCACCAGCCAGAGCAGCCTTAATCTGAACAATGTTATAGTCATAATTATTATCATAACCATTGTTCCATACACCCGCACCAAAACCTGTGGTGATGGCATAGGTTTCTTCCAGCACATTAGGTGCATATGTACCTGATCTTGACCAATAGCTCATCCAGTTTTGGATCGGACCCCATGATCCACTTGCTACAATTCTTCCTGATGCATTCATAGCAGCAGGCAAAACCACGAAGTAAGTGATTGTACTATCAGTAGGGCTGTTGATGTTCTTGTTGATGTTGAACTGGCTCTTCCGGCAGCCTGAACCCGCAGCCAGGATGAGGGCTAGAAGCGGAACAACATATATTAATTTATTAAGTTTCATAATGTAAATTGATTTATAAGGTTATAACTGGAGATTTAAGGTAGCACCAAATATTCTGGTAGGTGGTGTATTATCCAACCCACTTATACCCTGGGCATTACCAGTTGTATTGGAAAATTCAGGGTCTGTCCACTCATTTGATTTTGGAAGGAACATGAATAAGTTTCTTCCGCTAAGAGTGAAAGTGGCGCCTTTAATGGTATTTTTTGTAAACCCAAACCATTTGGCAGGCATGTTATAAGAAAGACTGGCTTCTCTTATTTTCCAGAAATCACCGCTTACGAGATAGTTGGTATTTGCATTGGTATAAACAGCCTGTGAAAAGAAGCGATAAGCTCCTGGCAGGTAAATATTGGTATTAGCCACATATTTAGAGCCATCCCAATAAGAAGAATTAGGTAGGATGAAAGGATTACGGCTATTTGATGCACTCTTAATAGAAATGCCCGCAAAATCCATACCTGTACCTATACCACCAGTATATATCTGAGCACCACCTCTGTAGTCTGCCACTGCACTAAACGTAAGGTTCTTCCAGTTAACCGAAAGATTTATACCTAATAGATGTTTTGGCTGTGTACGACCAAAAGGCTTAATAGTAGGGTCAACGGTTGGAAGACCTGTTGTAGTACTAACAATTACCCTTCCCTGATCATCTCTCACATAGTCGGTTAATTGGAAAGTATAAGCAGGTTTGCCAACAATTACATAGTTACCGTTTCCGATACCTAATTGGTCAACCCCATCGATGATTTTTGTAACCTTATTGTCCTGGTAAGTGTAATTGGTTTTTACATCAATAGTCACTTTACCTAATTTAACCAATGGAGTTAGTCTCAGGTCAAGCTCCAAACCATTATTCTCAAACGCAGCTGCATTCTGTCTGGCACTGGTAAAACCTGTAGCACCTGAATATTGTACATCTACGATTTGGTTAGAATTATCCTGTTGGTAAACGGAAGCCTCGATATTAACACGGTTCTTGAATAAACCAATTTCAAGTCCAGCTTCTTTAGTTTTTACAAACTCAGGCTGATAGGTAGATAAACGCAGCAGGTTGCTGGAAGTGTAGCCACTTAATGATCCGAATGGGAAGCCATTTGCAATACCATATGTGTTTTCAAGTGACTGTGCCCCTACGTTTACATTACCAGTTTTGCTATAAGATCCACGAACTTTCAGGTAAGAGATCACTTTGCTGTTTTTGATAGCTGGAATAGCTTCACTCAACAAAACAGAAAGACTTGCACCGGGATAGAAATAATTGATATTATCAAAATTATAGTTATAAAAATAAGCAAGACGGCTGTCAACATCATAGCTTCCGGTAACTTCAAGGAATGCCCAACTATTAAACCCAAGGGAAACCTTTCCAAAGAAACGCTGCAGTCTTGTTTTGAAATCACTTTCACCAACTCCAGGCTCACCTC
Source organism: Chitinophagaceae bacterium (assembly GCA_031386125.1). Classification (GTDB taxonomy): domain Bacteria; phylum Bacteroidota; class Bacteroidia; order Chitinophagales; family Chitinophagaceae; genus JJ008. The sequence goes on along the minus strand of JANNCC010000266.1, from coordinate 4,927 downwards.
TGCGTCCATTAATATTGAACAACTGAGGGAAGGCAAGATTGCTACTGGATACGCTGACATTTTTCGTATTATCCTCACGGAAAGACTGACCAACTAAAGTGTTGAAGTCAAATTTTCCGAATTTTTTACGAATAGAAGCAAAAAATTCAGAATTGATACGGCTATAGGTATTGTTGAAATCAGCTACTGCAGAATTCAAATCTCCAGATTGTGCAATTGTTTTACCGGTTGCTTTATCAAAAGGAGTGTATTGCAAAGCTTCCTGTGTATTCTTCTGCGAAGTATTCGAAATAGTAGCTCCGAGACGGTACGTAAAAGTCAACCAGTCAGTTGCCTTATAAGTCAATTCGAAGTTACCTAAGATGTCTTCAGATCTTCCTCTTGCTCTGAAGTTATCAATCATGAAGTATGGATTAGAATAATAATCATTGAAGTAACCACCTGGGCTAGACCAATAATCATTTCTCCAGTTCTTAAACCGGGTAATAGGAATCTGTGCTGGTGTGTTGATCAGGTTCCAATACACAGTATAGTCCCGTCCGTTACCCCAGCTTGAACCACTGGTTACATCATAATTTCCTTTTGTATAGTTAACACTATACGCAGCTTTGAATCGGTTGTATTCTTTATTACCGGCCATGCGTACAGAAATTCTGCGGTTTACATCTTTTGGCATAATACCCTGTATAAGCACATTCTGTACACTCAGGTAAAAATCGCCAGTTGAAAAAGAAACGTCTGTCTGGTTAGTAAGACCAGTATTCCAAAAATTCTTTTTTTCGTTTGGCAAAGCTTTGTAAGGTGTAAAGTATTTAGATGGCAAGCCAGTTGCAGGATCTATAGGACCATCACGACCAATCTGGCGGAGTGAACCATCAAACTGATCACCATAACACTGGTTTTCAATCGGATCATATACTCCATATCCGAGAGCACTTATAGCAGAACCTGAACCAAACTGGTTTTGAAATTCTGGCATATAAGACACTTTTTCAACCTGAACGGTATGACCAACACTTACCTGAGGTTTTGTTTTACTTCCTCTCTTGGTAGTAACCACTAAGGCACCATTGGCTCCATCAGGGCCATAAATGGCTGTACCTGATGCAGACTTCAAAATGGTAACATCTGTAATATCATTAGGATTGATTGAGCTGAGATAAGAAAGAGAAATAGGCACACCATCAAGAATCAGCATTGGCTGGTTGTTACCAGTCAATGAACGAATACCTCTGAGTGTAAGCCTTGTATCCTGGAATACTCCATTATTAACAGACTGTACGTTTAAGCCGGAAACTTTACCAGTTAAACCGCTTTGAAGGTTTACTGATTTAGCCTGCGTAAGTTCTGCTGCTTTAACCTTGGTAATTGAATAACCCAGCTCTTTTGGCTGGCGGGCCTGACCGAGGGCAGTTACTACCACCTCTGTACCCATAGTGGAAACTGTTTCCATTGTTATAGCAACTATACCGCTGGCACCAACAGTAGCTTCGGAAGTTTTCAATCCCGAACTCGTAGCTACTAAAATATCTCCGGTTTTAGCTTGTATCCGGAATTGGCCGTTATTGTCGGCAGGAATACCTGTTTTTGTACCCTTGATTGTTACTGAAGCGCCGGGTACTGGGTCACCTTTTTCATTGGTCACAGTACCGGTAATCTGCCGGTTCTGGCTAAATGCTAATGTGCTGAACAGCATTAACATTGTGAACAGTGATACGATTTTTCTCATGTTAACGTTAATTTTTAAATTTAAAAGCATTGATTCTCAGGGAAATCCGTCAATTTCCAATAGGAAAGGACATAGATAAAGACATGGATGCCTCTAAAAATGCTGCCGCAATGTAAAGTTTTTTTTAACAAATACTTAAATGAGGTCAAAAAAAAATTATAACCATCATTATTTAGCCTACTCATCTGGCCGCTAAAAAGAAGTTTTTGCAAACAAGGTTTTTTATCAACATCCTGATGGATAATTTAAAAAATCCATCTGGCCTGAATTTTTGCTTCACTCCGTCTATTTCCCTGAATTTCATCGAGTCCGGAGCCTACCGTATTCTTGTTTTTATAAATGGTTTGAGCCCAGCGGAGCCAAAAAGAGATTTTTTTGGTTAAATCGTAGTTGAGGGTAAGGTAATACCGGAAACCTTTGTCTGAAAAGGCGGGAATAGAATAACTGTATAATACATCGTTTTCATAGGCATAAATCCGGGAGTCGTAGCCATCAGTTTCAAAATACTGGAGCCGCAATACCCCGGAAATTGGTTTAAGCATGGGTTTATAGACAAAATCAAAAAAAGTGAGGAAGCCATTCTCTTTGTTTATTCCGTTATTATCATACCATAATAATTCAATCCTGTTTCGCAGGGCAATAGCCGGGCTAATCTTATACATCACCTGTGTCCGCCAGCTTTGTTTGGGAATGGTAGCCAAAAAGTTGGTAACAGTTGTATTGTCTGATTGATTGGACTGTTTAGTTTCATTTCTAAATCTTGTATATATTTCCACCTGCCGGTTGGGTGTATAAGTTACCTGTGCCAAATAATCCTTTCCACGGCTTGGCGCATCTACTAAATATTTCAACCAAGGGAATTTATATACATCTCCATACGCATCAAACCGCCAGCCGATAGCAGGGCGAATAGTGACACCGGCATAGAAACCCGTTTCATTAGTCGGGTAAGTATTTTCTGTAAAGGCATTACCATTAATGGATTGATAACCCTTATGTATGGTTCGCTGCACAATAGAAATATCAACTCTTGAATCAACACTTAACAATAAGCCATTGATAAATGCTTTGTTGAAATTTTTATCCGCCGCTGCTTCGCCAAAAAAATGAAGATTTTTATAGGTGTAACTATAATCAACACTAAAGTTGTACCAATGCTTTCCGCTAATAGCATATAAGTTATATGGTTCGCTTCTTTTTTGGATGGGCAAAGAAAAATTATAATAAATACCATTCACTCCCACTTGCCAACGGTTGCCCCGGTGAATAATGTTTCCACCAAAAGCTGTTTGTGTCAGATTATTCCGGTCTTCGTTTTCGCTTGTGGTGCGATGATAGCCAGAAGTAAGAAATGAAGAAATGAAATCTTCATTGTTCACCGTGTCAGCTACAAAATTTCCGCCGAGTTTACGGAATGAAGCGAAGACAGTTGATTCAATTCTGCCTTTCCTTATAGTAATGCCTGCACCCCGATGAAAATAAAATTCGCCAGCTGAACTATATGGACGCAGCACCGCCGATTGCCGCTTCACTCCCATCACATCCACACTTTTTTTAAAAGCAAGGCCCTGCCATTGTATCAACCCCTGTCCCATGTTTACCGAAAAATCGCCAAGAGCTAATGCTTGAATGATGCCGATTTTCCGGGCAAACAAATGGAAAGAATAAAAATCAAACCCTTTATTCTGTGCGCCTTTCAAAAATTGTTCGCCAGCATCTTTATCACCTACTAATCCAAACTGCAATAAATTTTTATAGGTGTAGCGATACCGGAATAAAATTTTTTGAGGGCTACCGAGATATTTTGTTCCCGAAGTGGATTTGTCAAAGCCATCCGCTGTTTCCAACACCTGCGATACCCGTAGCAGGAGACTATGTTCCCCGTCCCTGAACCGCTTGCCAGCTTCTTCTGATAAAGAGATTGGAGTCGCTGCAGTAACAAAAGGTAATAGTTTCCGGATAGTATTTACATCCCATGCAGGTACAGCCTGCAGTTCATAAATGCTTATCAATTTACCAAACAGGTTGCGGTATGAAATAAGATTGGCAATTTGTAAATCGGTTACAATCCTTAATTGTTTTAATTCATCAGCATCGGCGTTGTTCAGGTTGACAGGATTTTTTCTGAAATGTTCCAACTCCTGCAGGTAAGTATCATCTTCTGTTTCACCCTGGTCGGCATCGGTTTGATTTTCTAATTGCTGTTCTGTGCTTACCGGGATCTCTTGTGAAAAAGTGAATTGTGAATAGTGAATAGCAAACAGGGTTAATAATATCGTCACCCATTTTTTCAATTTTTCCTTTTAAAATTGAACAGCATCAATAGACCGGGAGTAATGCCAAGTTGTGGATGATAGCTGGTGGTAACATCTAAGCGAAAAGATTTTATCGTCAGTCCCAATCCCAGCCAGGCTGATGAAGTGGCTGTTGCCATACCGGCTCTTACTAATAACTGCGGGATAAATTTGTACTGAAAGCCAGCATTTACATTTACAGGCTGGTCTTCTTCCTTTTCTATTTCCGCACTGATGAAGAATTTTTCTGATGCTTCGTATCCAATGCCAAAACCATAAACGGAGGATAATTTTTCCTGCTGGTCTTTTCCAAATTTTCCACCGATGGGATTGTTAATATGAAGACCTGCATTCAGCTTATCGGTGATATGCAACACCGTTCCCAGTTCAAAACTAATAGCTGAAGCACTGCCATATCCATTAGAAATCTGGATCGAATTATAATTGAACTGTGCGCCGATGTCAAGTTTACTGCCCAATTTTCTTCCGTAAGCCAAACCAAGTTGCGTTTCATTATAATCACTGAATCCTGAATAATTGGCTTTTACTCCAAAATTTCCGGAGTTTGTTGTTAGTCCAATGGCAGCTGTATAGTTAGTGAGTTCACTCAATAAAAATCTTCTTTCGCCATATACACCGGCTGCACTATTTTTTAATTGTGCCAGTGAGGCCTGATTAGTAGTAAAAGAAAAAACATCCCCCTGATTCATACTGTAAGCACCAAGTCCGGTGTAGTTGGCGGCAACGGGACGGCGAAGGGTTTGTGCCCGTAAAAAAATGGTTGAAAGTACAAGGATGGATAATAAAATAAGTTTTCGTATCAAGCGGTCAGAATTTATACGAAAGTTACAAGGATGGTGCTGGCTAAAAAAATAAAGATTGGTACTTAAAAGACATATTAAAG
>JANNCC010000229.1:0-16239 GCA_031386125.1 Chitinophagaceae bacterium | reverse complement strand
GTTCATTAGTTCTTTGAAATAAGCTGCTTTTAATGTTAATTATATCCGTATGGCATGCCTATGAATGGTAACTACATGCCAGGCGATGCAAACAAAAAACTCTACAATGCAGGAAGTGAGTGGCAGGATGAGTTTGGCGGGGTAATAGATTACTACAGTACATTCTTTCGGGAGTACGATCCGGTGATTGGAAGGTTTAATAGTGTTGACCCGAAGGCAGCGATTACAGTTGAGTTATCCATATATCATTACTCAGGTAATAATCCGGTGAATTTTAATGACCCGATGGGTGATATTTCTGTATCTGAGGGCGGATCACTTGGTCAATTTTTACTTAGACTTTATAATGCATTGCCAAGTGGGACGTATCATTTTGAAGGCGGTGTTTTAAGGGGTTCTGAAAGAATTTCAAGGGGTACAGCTAATACTATGTTAAGAGAACTTGGCAACTTTGTCTCACACTTTAGCGACATAGAAGATGAGGTTAGACAATTACTAAAAGATAAAGATTATAAAGGTGCAATGGACAAGATAACTTCATTGTATAAATCGGACTTTGGTACACCAAACAAATATTATCAGTATAGCTTTAATGCAGATCCGAATGCTGGTGCTTGGGAGACAATTGATGGTGAAGATGGCGGTGGGAATTCGATTAGAGAGATAGTAGTACCTGTTAATGAACTGGAAAAATTTGTTGATGGTGAAGTTAGTTTTGGTGTAATAGTTCGTTCATTATTTCATGAGCACATCCATGTAAAACAGTGGTACGGTCTCGACGGCTGGGGCAGTCAACTTAGATCTGATCAGGCAGAAAGAGAGTTTACTGCTAATTATCTTTCAATAATGAATCCAAGGTTACCTGCTCATACTCCGAGAGAGCAGCATTGGTTTGTAACATGGGCAATTCTAAAACAATATTATCAGGCAATGGCGCCCAACAAGCAAGAGTATTATAAAAATATGTATTCGCAGTTGATGACCTTATATACAACTGGATTAGCCAATAGGATACTTGATTCTCCAAAAAAGAAATAATGTTTAAAATATGACTAACTTAAACCCTGTGTACAAGCCTATAGTAACCTGTTTATTTTTTGGCCTTTCTTTCTTGCACTTAAGAAATACCGCACTTGCTGGTACTCAAAAGGATACTATTATTGTAGCTATTTCTGCGGATACTAAAAATTTACTTCAAGGCAATAAAGTCATTATTAATTTTGCAATATGTAATAAAACAAAACAAGCAATAAAAATACCGAACTTCTTCTATTTCGGATTGGGAAATGACCCATACGCTGACATTGTCCTTGAGTTACAAAAAAAAGAAGATAGTGTTTTTGTTCCTTTTCCTCCTAAGGAGGATTATTTACCAACTTACCGGGAAATTGCTTTGATTGAATTAAAAAAGGATGCTGGAAAAACAGGGTATTGTGATATTGCTTTTTTCTATTCAAGAAAAATTCCATCCGGGTATTATAGAATTCGGTTTTTGTTTAAGTTATCAAAGTATAATAAGATTAATAACTTATCTTCCAACTGGCTCGAATTTGATATAGGTAAAATACTGTAATTGTGCTAGTGTGAGCCAATCGTTATCTGTTCAATAAATTACTTTCTATGCCGTTGGCTTATAATAGCCAATGGCTTTAAGCAAAATGACGATGAAAGCTTGTCAGTAGTCTGCGGCTATTGACTGCAAACAATAAGAATAAATCCCGGCTACGCCGGGATTTATTCTTATTGAGCAATTGTAGTTACTGTTTGGCTATATTTCAGCAATCAGCAGCTTTCTATGTGCCTCTTTCACTTTTACATTCAGGTAATGCTGCACCAATACAACATACCTGTAAAATTCCTTGCTACCTGGCGCATGTCCCGATATATGCCGCACCGATGTTTCATCCACTCCCATCAATAATAAGGTAGTTATGGCCGTCCGGCGCATCGTATGCGCAGTAACATGGTTATAAAACCGCCAGCTTTCACCCTTCCTGTTTTTTATTTCTACCGGCTCACCCTGCCGGTGCCGGTATTTCGGCAGCGGATAATCCCATCCTGCCAGTTGCATCAGTTTCTTTATGTGCAGGTTAAAATTAGAGTTCGCAAGTCTCGGCAATACATATTGCCCGGCTTTTCGTTTATACTTTTCAACAATGTCAATAGCATAGTCAGGAAGCGGCACCTGCACGGTGGCTCCGGTTTTCCGGGTTTCTAACACTAGGCTGGTCCCTTCAGGCAAATAACAGATATTCGTCTTCTTCAGCCGCATCAAATCCGAGTATCGCATACCCACCGTACAGCCAAATACAAAAATGTCTTTGGTCCTTTGCAGGCAGGCTGTCAGCGATTGATGAAAAAGATCGTCAGTAATAAGCCTTCGTAATTGCCGGGGTGTCAGCACCACTGGCATTAACTGTTCACACGGTGTCCTGAATTGCTTATGGTACTCCCCTACCGGCAATCCCCGCTCAGCAGACAAGTAATGAAAGAGAACTTTGATCATTTTAAATACCGAACTTGCATACAGATCGTAATAATGTTTCTTCCGGTACATAAACTGTGAAAAGTTTTTAAAAAATCTTTTCCAGTAGTTCTTTTCCTGCTGCAAATGGCGCAGTGTGCTGCGGTGCAGCAACTGGATGCGCAACGTTTCTTGTTGCTGCGCTTCAAACTGCCTCAGCAGCTTGCACACATGCCGGTACTGTTCAATTGTTCTGCTGCGTATTCGTTTGCCCGAAGGCATCAGCCTTCTGCCAGTGGCAGTAGCCGTAATAAATTTTTCCATTTCTGGCAACAGCAATAAAGTGTTTTGTTTTTTTTCATATCAATAGTTTTATACCCTTAAACTACCACATATTGAACAATTAAAAAATTTTACACCCAACTGGTCTTGTTGCACCGTTCAACCCGGGATGTGCAGTTCCTCACCCTTAAAAGGGGCCTGTCCCGGAGAAAATCAGGATTAAGAAAGGCTATTAAACTGATTACCAATATATTTAGTATTTTATCCACATTTCGCAACTTTTTTTATGTTTTTACAACTACGAATACTATGTTTGTTATCCTGAAAAAATAAACATGCCGCAGACTGTTAACCCCGCAATGATAATACTGGCCCGTGAAGCAAGGGGCATGACACAGCAGGAACTGGCTGATAAAATACACCTCCATAAAGCCAATATCTCCCGGCTCGAAAATGCAGATACCGCAGTAAGCGAAGAAACACTGCTGGCAATAGCAGAAGCCACCTCCTACCCGGTTCATTTCTTCTTTCAGACTGGAAACAGTATGCCCGTAAATCTCGCCTACCGCAAAAGGCAACAGGTACCTGCCAAACTCATAACACCAATCGAAGCACAGATCAATATTATCCGGCGGCATACACAGTTCATCACAAGAGCAATGGAAAAATCACCACCGCAACTGCCGCTTTTCAATGCAGATGAAAAAAATACACCGGAGAAAATTGCTGCCACCGTAAGAAGAAAATGGAATGTTGAAACTCCTGTCATCAATAACCTCGTTAAGCTGGTCGAGCAGCAGGGTATCATTATATGCAGTTTTGATTTTGAAACAGAAAGGGTAGATAGCCGCAGTATGCTCACTGATGATAAATATCCTGTCATCTATCTCAATAGTAATTTACTGGGCGACAGGCAGCGTTTCTCCCTCGCTTTTGAACTGGCACATCTTATCATGCACACTTTTACCATCGTCCCGCACAACAGAGATATAAACCACGAAGCCAACCTCTTTGCAGCAGAATTCCTGATGCCTGCTAAAGAAATCAGTAAAGACTTTAAACAGGGTATCACCCTCTCCTTATTAGGCGAGTTAAAACGTAAATGGAAAGTAAGTATGATTGCCTTGTTATACCGGGCAGATGATTTGGGCGTACTTACCCCCAATCAAAAACGCTACCTCATCCAGCAATTCAATCAGCAGAAAATAAGAAGACGGGAGCCGCAGGAACTCGACATACCAAAAGAAAACCCGCAACTCATGCGCCAGTTATTAGCACAGTATATAAACAAAAAAAAGTTAGGCGTAGCGGAAATGGCGGCTCTGTTATGTCTCAATGTCAGCGACTACCTGGAATATTATGGATGACAACAAACCGGGCGAACCATCAACCATGAAGCACCAACCATAAATCATGAAATAAATTAAACGATATGAGCACTACGAAAAACTATGTGGAAATCAGGCCTTATAACCTTACCGAATTAGCCGCTGTTTACGGTGTCACCGTCCGCACCATGAAAAACTGGATCACCCTCCACCGGCAAACAGTAGGCGAAAAAACAGGGCGGCTATACACAGCCCTCCAGGTAAAAACCATTTTCGAAAAACTCGGCCTCCCCGGAAAAGCAGAAGACTAATTTAAAAAAAATAATAGAATGATACCCTGTAGTGTTTTCTCTTTCTCTCTTTTTTTCTCTGTGCGAAGTGTATTAGTAGCCTCTGCACCTTGTATTGTTACTGTAATGAATGTTGATGTACTGTCTATTGGGTGTTACCACGGCTATACTAGGCTTGCAGCTTCGTATTTACCATTATATGGCCTCTGGCCATTTCTCTTCTATCAACAATCTTACAAATAAACATAACATCTCCGCATAGCCAGATTCTGAAAGTTTCCTCTACTTTAAGAGAGAGCCTGTCCCAATGGAAATCGGAATTAAATAAAGTTTTATACCAATTACATTAAAAATACATTTTGCACACGGATAAATCGGATTAGATACCTGCCAGTCACAAACCTTCAATAATCTTCAACAACCTTCACTAATCGTCAACAATCTTCACCTTCCTGCACAAATAAACAACTTTCGTCTATTTCCTTCAACTCTCTTCACAAACCATTACAAACCGGAAACCACCACCCTGCTCCCACTGTATGTTTGTCCTGTAATCAAAACAGATAAAAAATATACACATGAAAGCACAATCAGCAAAAACAATTGAAATGGTAAGCAGTCTTGCCAAAGCAGAAGAAGTGATTATCACCCGGCTTACTTCCATAGCCTGGAAAATCGCTTACACATCCTTGTGGAATGGTACAGACTTCTCCAGAACCGAAAAACAAAAAACAAAAGCCGCCATCCGTCAGTTCCTGTTAGGAACAGACAACATAGAAAAAACCTATGAAGAATTTGTACAAAGGGTATTGCTGGCCCGGCAGTATATTATCAACAACCCCGGCAAATACCTGCCCCTCCCCTCAGAATGGCTCAACGAAAACAATAAACTGGGTTTCGCAGGCACACACAAATGGTTTCAGCGGATGCAGCAAAAAAGAGAAGCCATCCCCGCTTTCAGAAATGAATGGAAAGATTTTGGCTGGGCCATCTGGCAGGTCAGTGGAAAATGGGCAGATCGTTACTTCCACCAGTGGCGCAGTTATTATGCAGAAAAAAATCAGCCGATGCTGAATCTTTATCTCGCCACCGTTGCCAACAGTTCCGGATGGCTGCGGGAGGAAGCTACAGTATGTCTCTTTTTACTTCCAAAATAGGGTGGCCATTCCAACTCCATAGCAACCCCATACTAACCTTATACCAACTTCATCAGAAGCCATGAAAAAAGCATGAACTCCATTTTAGATAAATACAAAAAATAACTGCCCGGTTAATGCTTATAACTGATAAAGCATGTAGTAGTTCACCAGGCAAAAATGAAGGACAATCCGTGTTAATTGGTGTAATCCGTGGCTAACTGCCTCTCTGCTCTTGCGGGTTCTTATAAGCAGCATCAATCAGTCAGCATTTTTATTCAACCTATTGGCAATTGCTAAAGTGACCTGATCAATCACTTCCGGTCAGTTGTCATGTATTCTATAACAAGTAAAATAAAAAAACAAAGAATGGCAAAACAAAAAGGAATCATCAAAATCGAAGGCACACTCGGCGACATCACCTTCCTCAGAACAGAAGACGGTTACATCGTCAAAGAGAAAACATCCATCAATGCAAACCGCATTGCATCCGACCCCTCATTCCAGCGTACCCGTGAAAACAATGCAGAATTTGGTCGTGCCGGAAAAGCTGGCAAACTATTACGCAATGCTGTCAGACCCGTTATGCAGTTCGCAAAAGACGCCAGGGTCACCAGTCGCCTTACCACATTAATGCTGAAAGTGGTAAAGGCAGATGCCATCAATCTCCGTGGTATGCGAAAAGTACTGGATGCTGAAACAGAAATGTTGCAGGGGTTTAATTTCAACCGCAACTCTATTCTGGAATCAACCATCTATGCACCTTTCACCAGTACTATTAACAGGGTGGCAGGCACACTGGAGATAAACATCCCCTCCTTTGTACCACTCACATCGGTGGTGGCTCCCGCCGGATCCACACATTTCAAAATCATCACCGCAGGTGCAGAAATTGATTTTGAAGCCGGCACTTATGTAGATGCTAATGTCGAATCACCCGTATTACCCTGGGATGCAAACCCGACAGCAGCACTCAATCTTTCCAATGCAGTAACTGCTGCCAGCACTCATCCGCTGTTTCTCTTACTGGGTATCCAGTTCTTTCAGCAGGTAAACGGTGTCAATTACCCCTTAAAGAACGGTACGTTCAATGCCCTGTCATTGGTGAAAGTAAGTGGAGTCTAATCGTCCCGCTTATTAAACAAAGGCCTTACGCAGCATAATTCACGGAAAATTCTCAGTGCCTCTTTTTCGCCGCCTCATGGTCTATAGGTGACTGCAACTCTTCCCGGCGAAAAAGCAGCACCTCCTTGAGCTATGCAAATCACGAAGCGGAGTCTTGTGCCTTTCACTTCGAATAGAAAAGGGTTATTCAATCTATCGGAGTATCTGTGCGTTGGCCCGGCAAAGCCTGCGGAGCAATGGCGTTTGCCTTGACTTTTTTGTTACTTTTTTTGTCAAGAAAAAAAGTAAAGAGAAAGAAAAAAGAAAGGGGCTGCTTTTTTAAAGCAGCCCCTCTTTAATCATTTTAAAAACAAACTTATGCTATCCAAAATAGTAGATACACTTACCCGCAAGGGTTACATCATCTTCACCCGTCCATTCGAACTCAACATCGTTGGTATCCGGGCAAACAACCATAAACCCAACAGCTTCGATGACAGCATCAGCATCCTTTACAAAAGAGAAGACGGTCAATGGATAATCAATTCGCTGGCAGCCACTACCGACCCCGGCACCTGGTGGTTAAAAAAACTAATGAACCCTGCTGGCACGGCAATACTAAAACCCGGTCAGTATAAAGACTCACACCAGGTAGGTGTGCACCGGGGAAAATACCAGGCACTCGTACAAAAAAATCCGGTAACGGTTATCCGTGACACCAATAAGGATGAAGTACTTGACTTCGCTAACACAAAAGAGCAAACCGGCATTTTTGGCATCAACATCCACAGGGCTTCACTAAAAGGGATCACTAAATATGTAAACGATCACTCAGCCGGTTGCCAGGTGTTGGCTGATGTAAATGATTTTAATCTGCTCATGCAATTGGCAGACCGTCATCGTAAACTATACGGCAACAGTTTTACCTACACTCTCTTAACTGAAACGGATTTATTGAAATAGCAACGTGTAGCTGAAAGGAGTATAGCAGTTTGAACCATACAGATTGAAACATAGGTTTCACAACTTGTCCCACCATAGGCATGGATAGCCTATGTGGTTTTCTAATGTGTAATATATACTATGTGGTTCAAATTTCGTGGAAAAATACTTTCAGAATTCAAACGGGAAACTACTTGAAAAGGTAACACACAACATTTCTTTATCATCAATACTAAATAAAATGACAAACACAGAACGCAACCTCCCCCCGGCAAAAAACCGTAATTGCTTACGACAATTGTTCAAAGATAAAAACGGTTGCTACAGCCTCCGGGAAATAGCCACCACATTACTGGTACTGGCATTAATTACCAGTTGGCTGGCAAAGCAGTTCTTTAATAAAGAAGTGCCGGAATTCATGTTCTATTCGTTTACCAGTTTGATTGGTGCAGGTTGTTTTGGCTACACCATCGAAAAGAAAACAAACATTGATAACAATTAAAACAACCACATGACAAAACGATTTTCAGTACTCTTAGTCGCAATTGGCAGTATTGCCGGAATAGCGTTGGCAACTCTATTCTCCTCTTCCGCAGGGTCATGGCAACCTGTCGAAAAACCTGTACACATATCAGTAGCCCGTCAGCAAAAACAGGTCGCAGAAAAGGAAGCTGTTTTTAAACAGAAAATAGATTCGCTCCATGCCAGCGAAATAATCATCACCGGGCAACTGAACGATACAAAACAATTATTGCAGCAGGCAAGAAAGAAAAATGATAGGCTGCTGGCGCAGGTAAAGGCCATTATCAGCAATAAAGATGAAACAGGGAATAGTTTCCCCGTAGCTTCTTCTTGCGATACTTTAAAAAGTGAAGTGGCTGAAATGATAAATGCACAGGAAGCAAAAGACAGCCTGTCGGATGTAGTAACAGCAATAATGGAACAGCAGTTACAGCACAGGGATACCTTGCTTGAATTGCACAGCCAGCAATACAACGCTGTGAAAGCTGCCTTTGAAAACAATCTGTTACAGCAAAAATTCCTGGAGGATCAGATAAACCAGTACAGGAAATATGTTAAACGTCAAAAGGTAAAAAAGAAGATAACGGCTGTCGGTGTTATTATCTTATCCGCTTTTACAACAAAGATGTTGATGAAGTGATACCAATTGGACTTTTAAAATGCTCCTATCAAAAAATAGTGTTGCGTTTTAAATAGGTGCTGCTACTTAGATTGCTTCGGGTTGCTTCAAAAATTTATTAAGTAAGAGGATTCACTATTGCAACCCTCGCAAGGACGAGACTCCGTAAGTGGAACAATCCGTCAAGACCCGGGAGTCTCGTCCTTGCGAGGCCAGACAGCAAAAGATGAAACTAAGCAGTGTGCTGAAAAGGCCGAAGCAATCTATTTGTTTTGATTAGTCTTAAAGTTTTCTGGAAACCACAGTTTAATCTCTGATTGGTATGAGAATCATTAACCGTTGAAAACTATCTCAGTACTCCGCACTGATTAGCAAATACACACTTACCAAAAAAAATAAGGTCCTGCCAGAGGCAGGACCTTTATACTTGTGTAACCCAATTTCTTTAGTTGATATTGAAGCCGTAGCTGAAATAATATAAACCACCAACTGCAGGGCTTCCAAAACCTGTACGATGGTAGTTATTACCCAGATTGGTTCCACCCACACGGAAAACACTCTTGGTGCCGGCCGGACGGTAAGTAACCTGTGCATCTACCCAGGTAAAATAAGGCAGCGTACCGGAAATAAATGTTCCTTCATAATAATTATTATCCTGGTATTTCGCAACAATATTGAAGCCGATATTATGACAAACATTATCATTTCGTAAGCCAATATTGAATCTGTATTTAGGAGCATTAAAGAAAGTAACATCTCCGGGAGCAACATCTTTCAGCACATCAGAGAAAACGTTACCATACAACATATAATTCTTAATAAGCTTGTATTCAATTCCTATACCCCAACCACTGGATTTAACAGACTTAGTTGAGTTTTGATTATAGGAAACGCTATTGCTGCTGAAGCCTGAGTAGGTTTCAAATTTATAGCCGGTTGTTCCACCCTGAACCACAGCCTGGCTTACGATGAAATCATTATAATTGCTGAAATAGTAATACGCATCCAATAATAATTTCTTACCAATGATGCCCTTATAACCTACCTCATAGGAGTTAACAGTTTCAGGTTTTAAATTGTTGAACGTAGCTACGACAAGCCTGCTTGAATCGGCTAATGTACCACGTCTGTAGTCTAGTACACTGGCCGCTGTGTAACCTGGTTTAGTTGAATTCAGCTTGTAATAAGTTTGAAACTCCGGTAAAGACCCAATCAGGAAGCTGCTTCCACCACCAAGCCTCAAACTGATATATTGGTTTTGGTTAGAAGGAAAGCGATAAGAAGTCTGGTATGATAAACGGAGATTATTATCTTTTGCTACACGAATTACGGCAGCAAAACGAGGGGTAAATTTACCTTCAAAGTTTGTTTGTTTATCATAACGTCCTGAAGCTGAAAGCGTCAATACATCATTTAATAACTTTTTCTTAAGCTGAACATATCCACCGATTTCGTTCACCTTGATAGATCCAGTTGTATCAGCAAAAATGGTTCCTTGAGAATTCAAAACCCATTGTTTCCATTGTGTTCCAACTATTACTTCCAGCTTATCACTGAAACGCAAAGCGTCAGATAAGTTTAGCTGACCTTCAGAAGCCCATAATTCAGATCTGTCAAGAAATTTTGAGCCGCCGGGTTTGTTAACCGGTGTGCTTTTAATTCTTGCAGCAGCAGCATTAAAAGCAGCCGTACCCGGCTGAAGCCTGTTGGCATCTAAAGCGGTCCGTAAATTATTATGAATAGTTATATCACTTTGTGCCTGAGTTTGACGCCTGGTCTCAGAAAAACCACCAACATATTGCGGCAACCAAGATCCACCACTTGAAGAGTAGGCTTCATTCAAAAAAGAACCTACTGCATCACCAATATAAGAATCGCCAGAATTTTCCTGTGTTGTATAACCACGAACCATCCAGTTCTTGGCTTTAACTTCAAGCTTATGCTGTCCCATTTTAAAATTTCTCAGAGAATACCTGTTTGCTCCAGTATATACAGTAGTACCAGTTCCTATATAAGAATTCCAGGAAGCCTCTATCTTATCAGTTATTTTCCAATGAAGGCCAAAATTTCCTTTTACATTAAGGGTGTTATAATCCACCAGATCTTTTTCCAGGTAACCTGTTCTTGAAACATTTTGATTCCTGTAATAACCATTTTTTAATCCATTATAGAATGGTAACATGTTATTAATTGTAGGTTGCACCGCCGGATTAGTAATGAAACCAGCGACAGCTGCTGGCCACGGAAACGTATAAAAACCGGCAACCTGGGCATTTGTTGGATAAACTGGGTTGCCTATAGCAGCATAATAAATGTTTAATAATGAAACCACATCTATTGCACCACCGGAGGCAGCCAAAAGTCCTCTTCTTGATTGATCCTGTACAAAATAGGAGAACGCATCCATGTTGATATCCGTCTCATCGCCGTAAACATTGACACCATTAAAGTTGGGATCATTATTACGATTGCCGCCTTTAACAGCACTTAGAATTCCTATTTGTCCTTTATTACGATAATCATCAGCTTGCCAGTCACTGCCTTTAATCATCTCAGCACTGATCTTGAAAGCAACTTTATTATTAATAGCTTTTGCATAGCGGAATGTCCAGTTATAATAAGGAGCTGCATTGCGCTGTTTGCCATCCACATGCATAATGCCCTGCTTAATGTTATAACTCAACCCCTGGTATTTGAAAGGGTTTTTGCTGTTTATCAACACAGTACCATTCATACCGCCTGAGCCATACAGGGCGGAAGAAGCACCCGACAAGATTTCAATATTATCAACATCCAGGTCTGTTAATCCCACAATAGAGCTTACAGAAAAGTTAAGACCGGGAGCTTGGTTGTCCATTCCATCCACCAATTGATTTAAACGGGTATTACCGCTGCTTACAAAACCTCGGGTAGTTACTGTACGGAAAGTTAAACTGGCCGTATGCACATCTACACCCTTAAGGTTGGTAAGTGATTCGTAAACGGAAGGAGCAGCAACGTTTCTTATTGTTGCGCTACTCATTCTTTCAACCGTAACGGGGGATTCAAGT
Organism: Chitinophagaceae bacterium; assembly: GCA_031386125.1. Taxonomy (GTDB): domain Bacteria; phylum Bacteroidota; class Bacteroidia; order Chitinophagales; family Chitinophagaceae; genus JJ008. The sequence continues at coordinate 4,502 of JANNCC010000229.1, read as the reverse complement.
ATCCGGGTAGGTGTCCGGGTGGCAGCCACTACCACTTCCTGTCCCAGCGTATTGTTGACTTTAAAATCAACTTTAACAGGGCTTGAAGCGTCAGAAACAGTCAGCTCCTGATCCTCGAACCCAATAGAACTGAATACAAGAACTACGGGTAACTTGGCCACCTTGATACTGAATTCACCATCTGAATTAGTATAGGTACCCTTGCTTGTGCCTTTCACAATAACCGAAACGGCAGGAACACTTTCTTTAGAGGTGCTGTTGCTTACTTTACCAGAAACGGAAACAGTTTGTGCAGAAGCAGAAATTGAAAAGAGTCCGGCTATCAGCCAGGCAGTCAAAAAGCAGTAGCTTTTTCTCATAATAGGGAGATTTAAGTTTTGGAATTTGCCGGAAAAATAAGCATTGTAAGCTTTATCTAAAAATTTAATTTTTAAGGGGAAAGGATAAATTGTTGAAATCTTAAAGCCTTGTACAATGGGTTATTTTCATACCCTTCATACTTTCGGAAAATGAGTGATTTTTTCTTCCCAAACCAGGCAGCTTTTTACCGGGGTAAGGTTCGTGATGTTTACTCCATCGGCAGCGATTGGCTGGTAATGGTGGCATCCGACCGTATCTCCGCTTTTGATGTCGTTTTGCCCCGCCCTATTCCTTACAAAGGACAGGTACTGAACCAGATTGCTGCTTATATGCTGAAAGCAACCGCAGATATTTGCCCCAACTGGCTGATAGATGTGCCGGCACCCAATGTTTCTATTGGCAAACGATGTGACCCATTCAAAATCGAAATGGTGGTAAGAGGGAACCTGACCGGCCATGCCTGGAGAACCTATGCAGCCGGCAAAAGGCTTCTTTGCGGTGTGGAAATGCCGGACCGAATGAAGGAAAACGACTACTTCCCCACCCCCATCATTACCCCCAGCACCAAGGCAGCAGAGGGTCATGATGAGGATATCTCAGCACAGGAAATAATAAATACCGGTTTAGCGACTGCGGATGAATGGAGGATTTTATCAATTTATGCACTGAAGCTTTTTGCAAGAGGAAAGGAAATTGCCGCCACACAGGGATTGATTTTAGTTGACACCAAATATGAGTTCGGAAAAATCGGTGATACAATTTATCTGATGGATGAAATTCACACTCCGGACAGTTCAAGATATTTTTATGCAGATGGCTTTGAAGAAAGGCAGGCAAATAATGAACGGCAAAAACAACTAAGCAAAGAATTTGTACGGGAGTGGCTTATCACTAACAATTTTATGGGTAAAGAGGGACAGACCGTTCCGGCCATGAGTGATGAATGGGTAGACACTATCTCTAAAAGATATATTGAGCTGTATGAAAAAGTAATTGGCGAAAGTTTTATACCACAGAAGTTGAGCGATGAAGAGACTTTCCAAAGGATTACTGACTTTCTGAAAACGATATAAGCAGACTGCCCCATCTCATTTGAAATGAGATGGGGCAGTCTGCTTATGTTCGCTAACCTTTATTTCTTAAAGACGGTGGTTGACTTCCTAAACTCCCGTTTTACAACTGTTCCTTTTCCATAGGGACAGTAAAAATCAAGTGCATCCTGTGCTTCAGCATAACTAAGCCAGTAATCAGTAACCGTTCCGGTGAAAACAACATCGCTTGAATGATTATACATATCCCTGGTGCCGGTACTGCTGAAGTTACCGTACACAATGCTTCCTTCATAAGGCTTGTAGTTGCCATAAGCCTTTACTACATTGAATCCGTAATACGTTTCAACTACAAAATAGCTACAGTAAGTATCGCTGTAAACCACTTCACCCTGTTCCTTTGATAACCAGTAGTTCTCATTATTTGGAGGAATACTGTTTTTAACACAGCTACTCAGAAAAAGGGTGACAGAAAGCAAAATAGCTGATAAAGTAAATATTTTTTTCATGATGTAAGTTTTAAAAATTGTTTAAAAAATTGTTTCTCAGACTAACAATGACAAGATTGTGCCAGACCAGCTATCGTTGATACACATTTTGTTAAAACATTTAAAAAAGAGATATTCACTTCCTAAAATGCTTGGTATGAGGCTTCTTCTTTCTGTTCTGTTGTCATTGTTTTTCCTCGCATCGAATGGGCAGGATTACTATATGATTGTTGGCACTTACGATTCGCCAAAAAGCGAAGGGGTGTATGTTTATAAATTCAATAGTGCCGACGGTTCGGCAACAGCAATAAGTCATGTTAAAACTTTCAACCCTTCTTTCGTCACCTTCTCTCCCGATGATAAATTTGTGTATGCTGTGCATGAAACAGCACCGCAGGATGGCAAAGGCGGCGACATAGCGGCATTTGCATTTAACAAAGAAACCGGCACACTCACATTTATTAACCGGCAGCTTTCCGGCGGCAACCATCCCTGCCATGTTGAAACAGACAAGACAGGTAGATGGTTATTCGCTTCTAACTATAGCAGCGGAAACTTATCGGTTCTTCCTATAAATACAGATGGCAGTCTTGGTATCGCCACTACTATTCAGCATACAGGTTCGGGAAAAAATATACAACGACAAAAAGGGCCGCATACACATGGTGCAATAATTTCTGATGACAACAAATATCTTTTTGTTACCGACCTCGGCATTGATAAAGTGATGATCTATTCTTTTGATGCCACTACAGGAAAACTAACATCGGCTGTACAACCTTTTGTGCAATCAGTACCCGGTTCGGGGCCACGGCTTTTTACTTTTCACCCCAGCAATAAGTTTGCGTATGTAATAGAAGAGCTTACCGGAACAGTAAGTGTGTATAAATACAAAAAAGGAAGGTTGGATGTAAAGGAACGCATTAGCACTATGCCAGCAGGTGATACAAGTTTTGCAGGCAGTGCAGATATTCATGTATCGCCAGACGGAAAGTTTTTATATGCTTCTAACCGTGGCGATGTTAATACGATTGCGATATATAGTGTCCATAAAAAGAAAGGAACGCTTACACTGATTGGTCATCAGCCCACATTAGGCAAAACACCCCGCAACTTTAGCCTTGACCCCGCAGGAAAATTTTTGCTGTGTGAAAATCAGAGCAGTGATGAGATCGTAGTCTTTTACAGAGATGTAAACACCGGGTTGCTTTCCGATTCAGGAAAAAGGATTGCTGTTGGAAAGCCTGTTTGTATTAAATGGGTGGCAGTAAACTGATTACTTCAGGTTTTTCAATCTTATTTTCGCTTTGTTGAAAACATTTCTCCCTTTATCAATTCCTGCCCTTTTCTCTTTTTGTTCTTCTTCAGGCAAATGAATAAAATCAAAACATTCTTTACTGCAAGTGCCTTCCATTTTCGTTTTACATTCATCGCATTGGATAAACAAAAGATGACAGGCATCATTTACACAGTTAACATGGGTGTCGGCAGGCTTGCCGCATTGATGGCAATTGGAAATTATTTCGTCAGTAACTCTCTCCCCCAGCCGTTGGTCAAATACAAAATTCTTTCCGTGAAATTTATTTACAAGTCCTGTCTCCTTCACCTGGTTTACATAATTAATAATGCCCCCTTCCAGATGAAATACATTTTTAAAGCCATTGTGTAGCATGTAAGCTGAGGCTTTCTCACACCGAATGCCACCGGTGCAGTACATGATGATATTTTTATCCTTATCTGCTTTCATCATGTCAACAGCCATAGGTAATTGCTCCCGGAATGTATCACTGGGTACTTCAATCGCTTCTTCAAAGTGTCCTACTTCATATTCGTAATGATTTCGCATATCAATGACCACTGTATCAGGATCATTTGTCAATACATTGAATTGTTCGGCATTCACATATTTGCCCCTGTTAGCCATGTCAAAATCCGGATCACTGATACCATCGGCAACAATTTTATTCCGCACTTTCACGTCCAGTACATAAAAACTTTTGCCATCATCATCTACGGCTATGTTTAACCTGATTCCATTTAATGGTTCCATGGAATATAAATACATTTTCAAATCTTCCATGTTAGCAGTTGGTAAACTTATCTGCGCATTAATGCCTTCTTGTGCCAGGTATATCCGCCCCAACACACCGAGTTCTTTTAATTGTTTATACAACTGATCCCTGAATAGGTGAGGTTCTTCAATTTTGAAATAGCAATAAAAGGAAATAGTAGTTCGTGGAGTTTGATCTTTTAATATTAGTTCCTTCAACTCCTTACGGGAGATACGATTATGTAGTTGTGCCATGATGTTTAAATTTTATCCCGCCTCGGCGAGACCCAATTTCAGGTTGGGCAAAATTTGTAAACCATGGCAAAGATAAGCTAAGAGAGAAAAAGAAGGCTTTACGGCCAATCATCCCCTCTTCTCCCACCCATTCTGCTGAAGCCAATTCTAAAACCGCTCTGCCGGGGCTTTCCGTTCAAATAAGATTGCACAAAATCAACACGGATTTGTTTGAAGATATTATCAAACCCGGCAAACACTTCATAATAATTTTTACTGCCATTAATATAGAAGCCATTAGCTCCTGCTACTAAATAAAGA
>JANNCC010000217.1:0-8381 GCA_031386125.1 Chitinophagaceae bacterium | reverse complement strand
TTTGTCTTCTTCAAGACGAGCTGTAAGGTCCTGCTCATTCATCCCATGTATACTTTTTACAAAATCTGCTTTCTTTGACATCGCTATTCGATTTATTAATTATTACGCTGTTACTAAATCACGGCGTATCATAAACTTTGTTTTGATTGGTAATTTACCAGCCGCCAATGCTAATGAAGCACGGGCAACTTTTTCATCCACACCATCCACTTCAAATAAAATACGGCCTGGTTTTACTACAGCAGCCCAATACTCCAAGTTACCTTTACCCTTACCCATCCTCACCTCTGCAGGTTTGTTAGTAATTGGTTTGTCAGGGAAAATGCGGATCCATACATTACCTTCTCTTTTCATTTCACGGGTTAATGCCTGCCGTGCAGCTTCTATCTGACGGTCGGTTATCCAGTGCTGATCCAGAGCCTTTAAAGCATAAGAACCAAAGGCAATAGTAGTACCCCTTTTTGCATCGCCTTTCATGCGGCCTTTCTGCATCTTCCTGTGCTTCGATCTTTTCGGTTGTAACATTTTAAAACAATTTGATAATGTGACAATTTGTTAATGTGCCAATTCACTTTTTTCATCAGCACATCTGCACATTTAGTAATTTGCTAATTAGTTTCTTCTTCCACCTCCGCCGCCACCTCTGCGTTCGCCACCACCTCTTCTGTCATCACGGCGATCACCACCACGATGATCATCTCTTCTTTCTCTTCTTTCACCACCGCCAGCTTCATTCTTACCACCTGCAATGAAATTTGGATTCAGGTCTCTCTTGGCTAATACTTCGCCTTTACAAATCCAAACTTTAATACCAATCTTACCATATACTGTTTGTGCAAATACGTTGGCATAATCAATATCCATACGGAAAGTATGCAACGGCACACGGCCTTGCTTAAATTCTTCACTACGGGCAATTTCTGCGCCAGCCAAACGACCGCTTAATTTAACTTTAATTCCTTCTGCTCCCATACGCAATGCAGAGGCAATCGCCATCTTAGTAGCTCTTTTAAAATTGATACGATTTTCAATCTGACGGGCAATGGTATCACCCACAATCATCGCATCCAGTTCAGGACGGCGAATTTCAAGGATGTTAATTTGTACATCGTCTTTACTGGTAAGTTTTTTCAACTCTTCCTTAATACGATCAACTTCGCCACCACCTTTACCAATGATGATACCTGGTTTGGATGTGTGAATCGTAATAATCAGTTTGCCTAATGTTCTCTCAATAACAATTTTTGAGATACCGCCCTTGTTGATACGGGCATTCAGGTAAGTTCTGATTTTGTGATCCTCGATCAGTTTGCCGGCATAATCTTTCTTTGTGGCGTACCAGTTAGATTCCCATCCACGGATAATTCCTAACCTGTTACCAATCGGATTTGCTTTTTGACCCATGTTATTGGTTTATTAATTCGTTTAGTTTTTTATTTCTTTTGTGTCAACAATCACTGTTACATGGTTGCTGCGTTTGCGAACCCTGTATCCACGACCCTGCGGTGCCGGACGCATACGCTTTAATGTTCTTGCTCCATCAACCATAATTGTTTTTATTATCAGTTGACTTTCATCACCGCCATCATTTTTTTGTTTCCAGTTGCTGATAGCACTCAATACTAACTTACGCAAGGGAACTGCGGAATCTTTAGGATTGTGCTCCAGCTCTGCCAATGCTTTCTCTACTTTCAAACCACGGATAAGGTCAACAAGTAACCGCATTTTACGGGGTGATGTCGGATGATTTCTCAGTTTAGCTACTGCTTCCATTATAATTATTTTCTAGATTAACCTTCTTTTTTAGAGTGGCCTTTGAATTGGCGGGTCGGTGCAAATTCACCTAACTTATGCCCAACCATAAATTCTGTTACATACACCGGTATGAACTTATTGCCATTGTGTACGGCAAAAGTGTGCCCAACGAAATCCGGTGAAATGGTAGAGCGGCGGCTCCATGTCTTGATAACACCCTTTTTATTTTTGCCTTCATTCATAGACATCACCTTTTTTTCAAGATGTGTTGCTATATAAGGACCTTTTTTAATCGAACGAGCCATAATTTATGTCGTTGTATTATTAATGAGTTTTTTTACTTTGATATTTTACTTCCGTTCTTACGCTGAATAATCATCTTATCACTTCCTTTACCTTTTGTTCTCGTTTTCAGGCCTCTTGAGTACTGACCGTTCCTGGAACGGGGCTGACCACCTGAAGCTTTACCTTCACCACCACCCATCGGGTGGTCTACAGGGTTCATTGCTACACCTCTTGTTCTTGGTTTGATACCTTTCCATCTGTTGCGTCCAGCTTTACCCATGCTCTGCAAGAAATGGTCGCTGTTGCTAACTACACCTACTGTTGCATAACAATTAACTAATACTTTCCTTAACTCACCAGAAGGCATTTTTAATATGGCGTATTTTTCTTCTTTGTTAGTCAACTGTGCAGAAGAACCAGCACTGCGGGCCAACTTGCCACCCTGACCAGGTTGCATTTCAATATTGTGAACATTCGTACCTAATGGCATATTCTTCATTGGTAACGCATTACCAATTTCAGGGGGTACATCAACTCCGCTTTCTACTTTAGATCCAACCTGCAAACCTTGTGGCGCAAGAATGTAACGTTTTTCACCATCAGCATAATTTACCAAAGCGATGAATGCAGTACGGTTAGGATCATATTGAATAGATTCTACTGTTGCAATACCAGTCTTATTTCTCTTGAAATCGATTATACGATACTTTTTCTTGTGACCACCTCCTATATAACGCATAGACATACGGCCAGTAGCAGTACGACCACCTGTTCTTGGCTTAGCTTCTAACAAGCTTTTTTCAGGAACATTAGTAGTAACTTCTGCGTATGCATTTCCGATTCTCCAACGGGTACCGGCTGTAACAGGTTTAAATTTTCTTAGTGCCATTGTTCAATTTCTTTTAGTTCAACATTAGCGGCTGTTGAAGCCATTCATTAATAAGGGTTAAATGTTTGAATACAAATCAATGTTTTCACCCTCAGCAACAGTTACATACGCTTTTTTGTAGCTCGGCTTGCGGCCAGAGATTACTCCAGCTTTTGTAAAGCGGCTTTTGTTTTTACCCGGAGATACAGAAGTGTTTACTTTAGTTACAGTAACACCGTAAAAGCTTTCTATTGCTTTTTTAATCTCCAGCTTATTTGCTTTTTTGGCCACTTTGAAAGCATAGCGACGCAGTGTATCCTGCTGTGCATTTGCTTTTTCCGTCAAAATGGGTTTTATAAGTATGTCAGAAAATTTCATGTCGTATTCTTTAGAATGTTTTTATTTATGCTTCTGCTTTCTCTTCTTCTGAAAAAATCTTAGCAGCACTCTCAGTCATTACCAATACTTCAGAATTCAAAATATCATACGTATTGATATCGCTCAGCAATACACCTAACACAGAGGGGACATTGCGGATAGATCGTTCAACATTGTCATTATTCTCCGGCATGATGAACATCGCTTTTTTATCAGCAACCTTCAGATTACCCAAGATATCAACAAAGGTTTTAGTTTTTGGTGAATCCATTGTTATGTCTTCTACAATTACAATTGCATTGTCTTTTGCTTTGTAGGACAGGGCAGAAATTTTTGCCAGATCTTTTACCTTACGGTTCAATTTAAAATCGTACAGGTGAGGTTTTGGGCCGAAGATGGTACCACCGCCTTTGTATAATGGATTACGGATATTCCCCTTACGGCTTCCACCAGTACCTTTTTGGCGATGCAGCTTACGACTTGCTCCCTGTACTTCGGCACGGGTCTTCACTTTGTGAGTTCCCTGGCGTTGTGCTGCGAGATATTGTTTTACTGCCAGATAGATTACATGGTCATTTGGTTCAGCACCAAAGATTTCTTCGGGCAGTTCCACCGTTCTACCGGTTGCTTTTCCTTGTGTATTTAAAACTTCAACTTGCATTTTATATCTTTTTAAATAACGGAACAAAGTTCCGTTGTTTATTATTTCTGAACTAAAACAATTGAACCGTTATAACCGGGTACAGAACCGCTAACAAGAATATAATTTTTGTCAGCAAATATCTTTACCACTTTCAGGCCTTTCAGTTTTACACGATCACTACCCATACGGCCTCCCATTTTCATTCCTTTCATTACACGGGCAGCATCTGATGAATTACCCAATGAACCCGGGGCTCTTGAACGGTCATGTTGACCATGAGACTGCTGACCCACACCATGGAAACCGTGGCGTTTTACAACACCCTGAAATCCTTTTCCTTTTGTTGTACCTACTACTTCAACAGAATCGCCTTCAGCGAAAATGTCAACTGTAATAGTTTCACCAATATTTTTTTCAATGGAATAGTTGCGGAACTCCCTTGTAAATCTCTTAGGAGCTGTCTGAGCTTTTGCGTAATGATTAATCTCAGATTTAGTGGAGTGCTTTTCTTTTTTATCACCAAAAGAAAGCGAAAGTGCATTGTACCCGTCAGACTCAGTTGTTTTAACTTGGGTAACTACACAGGGCCCTGCTTCAATAATCGTACAGGCTGTTTGCTTACCCGATGGATCAAAGATACTGGTCATCCCAATTTTTTTCCCAATAATACCTTTCATGGTCGTTCAATTTGTGCCTGCAAGGTTATTGGGACATCTTTCGCTGCAAGTGATTTTGTCACCCTGAGTGCAACGAAGGGTCAATCCCCGTTTGCCACCGACCTTTTCCTTTCTGGGGAAGTACCGGTAGTAAACAAACCCTGAATGGCTTGTTTTATGTTAGTCAGCCAGAGCTCTTTTTTCCTGCCTGAGGCTGGATTGAGAGATAGCAATATTTTAATTAATAAGAACTAAATCTGTATAAAAGAGAGGACGAACCTCAATTTTCTACGCTTTAATTTCAACCTCTACACCACTAGGCAAATCCAACTTACTTAACGCATCCACTGTTCTTGAAGAAGATGTGTAGATGTCCAGCAGACGCTTATGCGTAGCTAGCTGAAACTGCTCACGGCTCTTCTTATTAACGTGGGGTGAACGCAACACAGTAAAAATTTTACGGCGGGTAGGCAAAGGAATTGGTCCCGTTACCACTGCCCCGGTGCTGCGTACTGTTTTTACGATCTTTTCAGCTGATTTATCTACCAGATTGTGATCGTAAGATTGTAATTTGATTCTGATTCGCTGCGACATGTGTGAAAACCCAATTTTCTTTTGGGAGTGCAAAGGTAGGGGTGAGAGCCATATCCTCCAAATACTTATGCATTAATTTTAGAACCTGTGGACAAACTAATAATTAAATGTCTGCAACAGCTCTATTAGCTTGACTTTCAGGCTTAACTTAGGCCGGAAATGCAAGAAAATCCTGCAAAAAAAAATCATACCCGCAAATGGCTGGAACTATTGCTCAAAATAGCAATAACTACTGTCTGTCTCTGGTACGTTTCGGGCAAAATTGACTTTAGTAAAGCCGGGGCGGCTTTCAAAACTGCCAACTGGTTCTATTTGTTCCTTGCCTTGGGTGCATTTATTATTTCCAAGCTTCTCTCTGCATTCAGGCTGAACATTTATTTTAAAAACATTAGTATCCATTTGTCGTTATGGCAAAACATAAAACTTTACTGGTTAGGAATGTTCTACAATCTATTCCTTCCAGGCTCTATCAGCGGAGACGCCTACAAAGTTATCTTGTTGAAGAAAAAATATAATGCCTCTTACAAAAAAACAACTGCTGCTGTTTTATTAGATCGCTTCAGCGGTTTGCTGGGTCTGGGCTTGATATTGGCCATTTACAGTATTTTTGTTATTGATAAGATTTTATATGTTATTGCTATAGCAAGTGGTGCATTACTGGCAATTACTGCTCTTTATTTTATCATCAATCGCTGGCTGAAAGATTTTATATCAAGTTTTTTCCCGACACTTTTGGTGGGAATACTGGTACAAGGCTCACAGGTTGTTTCTGCTTATATGATTATGGCTGCGTTGGGAATACCGATCCATGTTACCGAATATATTTTCATCTTCCTTGTTTCTTCTGTAGTATCTGTTCTGCCTCTCACCATCGGTGGATTGGGTATCAGAGAAGTAGTTTTTCTTGAAGGTTCCAAATTGTTTGGGTTACTTCATGAAGCGTCTGTGGTGGTTAGTCTGCTGTTCTATCTTATCACCCTGGTTACATCGGCTGTTGGGATATTCTATGTGTTCAACGATCCGTTATCAAAAAAAAATAAGGACTCATTACTAAGTCCTTAAATTCCTGAACATTGTGTTTTTCATAACCAGACAACAACCTGAGCAAAAAAGATTGGTTCCTAAAAACGGAATAGAGTTCCGCATTATATTTAGCAAACACAATGCCATGAAAAAGGTAGTATTGATCTTGGCAAAGTATTCAAGGGCTTGTGAATAAAAAAATCCCACCTCGTTTAAAACGAGACGGGATTCTATCAGAAGTCAGGTTATTTCAATTAAGCATTTACTTTCCCTTTCACCTTCGCTATCACTTCTTCTGCGATATTATTAGGTGCAGGAGAATAGTGAGAGAATTCCATAGTACTTGATGCACGGCCAGAAGATAAAGAACGAAGTTGGGTTACATAACCAAACATTTCACTCAATGGAACTTTGGCTTTAATAACCTCTGCACCGGCACGGGTATCCATACCTTCCAGCATACCACGACGACGATTCAGGTCACCTGTAACATCACCCATGTACAAGGCAGGTGTAATTACTTCCACCTTCATGATTGGCTCCAGCAAAACTGGTTTTGCTTTTCTTGCCGCTTCACGGAAACCTTGCTTGGCACAAAGTTCAAATGACATCGCATCGGAATCAACTGCGTGGAAGCTACCATCATACACACGGATTTTCATATTGTCAACTGGATAGCTTGCCAGTACACCTGTAGTCATTGATTGCTCAAAGCCTTTCATGATAGCAGGAACAAACTCCTTTGGAACAGATCCACCAAACAATCCGTTTACAAACTGATAGTGTTTATCAGGATTTTCTGCTTTCCATTCAGCATCAACTGGGCCAAGGCTAAATTGTATATCAGCGAATTTACCACGACCACCCGTTTGTTTCTTCAATGTCTCACGGTGTTCAACAGTAATATGGAAGGCTTCTTTATAAGCCACCTGCGGTGCACCCTGGTTCACTTCTACTTTAAACTCACGGCGCATACGATCGATAATGATCTCCAGGTGCAACTCACCCATTCCACGAAGAATAGTCTGACCAGTTTCCTCATCAGTATGTACACGAAGTGTAGGATCTTCTTCCACCAATTTAGAAATAGCCATACCCATTTTATCAACGTCAGCTTGCGTTTTTGGCTCTATTGCTACAGCGATTACCGGCTCAGGGATGAACATATTCTCCAATGCGATTGGATGATTTTCATCACACAACGTATCACCGGTTTTTATTTCTTTAAATCCAACTGCCGCACCGATATCACCAGCTTCAATGAAATCAATCGGATTTTGCTTGTTCGCAAACATCTTCATGATACGGCTGATACGTTCTTTCTTACCGCTTCTTACATTCAATACATAAGAACCAGCATCCAGATGACCAGAATAACACCGGAAGAAGGCCAGACGACCTACAAATGGATCGGTCATGATCTTAAAGGCCAATGCTGCGAATGGTGCTTTGGGATCAGCTTTACGGCTTTCTGGTTCACCAGTATCAGGATTGGTACCTACGGTATCAGGAATATCAATCGGTGAAGGCAGGTATCGGCAAACTCCATCCAGTGCAGTTTGTACACCTTTATTTTTAAAAGATGAACCACACATCATCGGAACGATGCTAAGATCAACCGTAGCTTTACGAACAGCTTCATGTATTTCATCTTCGCTAATGCTATCAGGATTTTCAAAGAATTTCTCCATCAGCTTATCATCATATTCTGCTACCGCTTCTACCAGGTTAGCTCTCCATTCTTTTGCTTCTTCCAGCATATCAGCAGGAATCTCTATTTCATCAAAAGTCATACCCTCTGTTTCCATGTGCCAGATTATACCTTTCATTTTGATAAGGTCAACTACACCGATAAAATCATCCTCGGCACCAATTGGCAACTGAAGTGGAACAGCTTTTGAACCAAGCATTTCTTTTACCTGCTTCACTACCATCAGAAAGTCGGCACCGGCACGGTCCATTTTATTTACAAATCCGATACGTGGAACACCATAGCGGTTAGCCTGGCGCCAAACAGTTTCAGATTGTGGTTCTACACCATCAACGGCAGAGAACAAAGCAATCAAACCATCCAGTACCCGCATTGAACGTTCTACCTCAACCGTAAAATCCACGTGGCCGGGCGTATCAATGATATTGAAAGAATATTTTTTTGTATCAGCAAATTCCTTTCCTTTAT
>JANNCC010000163.1:0-11536 GCA_031386125.1 Chitinophagaceae bacterium | reverse complement strand
TTTATGGGCACACCGGAATTTGCCGTCGCTTCATTAGATGCCTTGATAAAAGCCGGTTGCAATATTGTTGGGGTAATAACCGCCCCCGATAAACCAGGAGGCCGGGGAATGCAGTTGCAACAAAGTGCTGTTAAGAAATATGCAGTAGAAAATAATCTTCGCATACTGCAACCGGAAAAATTAAAGAGCCCGGAATTTCTTATCGAATTAAAATCACTACAAGCCGACCTGCAAATTGTAGTAGCCTTCCGTATGTTACCGGAACTGGTTTGGAATATGCCGCCAATGGGTTCAGTAAATCTTCATGGAAGTTTATTACCTCAATACCGTGGCGCAGCTCCTATTAACTGGGCAGTTATCAATGGAGAAAAAGAAACCGGCGTTACTATTTTCAAGTTGAAACATGAAATAGATACCGGTGATATTCTATTACAGGAAAATTTTTCGATTGGTGAAAATGATACAGCCGGCGATGTACATGATAAAATGAAAGAGATTGGCGCAGTGGTGCTAGTAAAAACGGTGAAAGGGTTGGCTGATGAAATTTTGAAAGAAACTCCGCAGGTACAGGTGTCAGACCGGGACAGTCAGACAATTTTGAAACATGCACCAAAAATCAGTACAGACACTTGTAAAATAAACTGGAGTCAGCCTGTTGAGAATGTATTTGATCTCATAAGAGGATTAAGCCCATATCCTGCCGCCTTTTTTATTATGAATGAAAAGATGTTGAAGATTTATAAAGCAAAAAAGGAAGCTATTGTTCCTACACATACAGAAGGCGAATATGAAACTGATGGAAAAACGTTTTTAAAATTTGCATGTACAAATGGTTATCTGCACATTTTAGAACTGCAAATGGAAGGAAAGAAAAAAATGAGTATCGAAGAATTTCTCCGGGGTTTCCGGAATACCAATAACAAATACCCAGCAACTAATAACTCACCTTCATAATAAATTTATCCTGCTCGATAATCTGCAAAACAGCAGCAGCAGCATTACTGATGCGGATATTCAGGCCTTCATTCTGCCGAATACCACTCATTTCACCCAGGACCTTGGCATAAATGGCTTTGCTATTCGTAGGATTTATCACTTTTATAATAGTTCCTGCAGGTACCCTGTCAATCATCAGGTAATATTTTCCATCCTGCCAGCCACTGGCAGTTTTAAAAATACCGGACGTAACCGTTTCATTTTTTGAAACCGGGTTTATTTTAATCTGCCGCTCAAAATGGCTTTTAAAATAGCCCTCTCCTGAATCAACGGCTTTTGGCAGTTCTTTTATTACAACCGGTTCTGGTTTCTTCTTCTCTTCTTTCTTTTCCGCTTTTTCCTCAGCCTCAGCTTCTTTTTCTTCCGATTTTTTTTCATCTTTTGTTAGTATCGGTTCAGTAAGCACAGGTTTTTCTTCCGCTTTTGCCACTTGCTTAATAACAGGTTTTGTGGAAGCTGAAATTGTAATAGCAGTCATTCCCTTACTCTGTAACAGCCCTATAATAAGTTTTGTACCCTCTTTTACTTCATCATTGGCGAGATTATTCCATGACCGTAAGTCAGATAGCAGCACCTTATTATTCTTATTACTAATGGTCATCAATCCTTCTTTGTCGCCAACTTTGTAATAAACCGGTGTTCCATTATTTCCTTGCTGGGTAAAATTGGTATCGGTAAGCGGAATACGGATCTTCTGGTCTATCTGCAGACCTTTATTCAAATCAAGTCTATTATAAGAAGCGAGGTATTTAGGGCTAACATTATACAAACGACTGAGAGCATAAAAACTTTCTTTGGCGGCTACTTTATGTTCCAGAAACAAACCTTTATCACCACTCTTCACCATCAACTCTCCTTTTTGAGCAGAGACAATTTGAACGGCAAAGATGGATGTCAAAAAAAACAGGGCAAATTTTTTCATTCCGGTAAGATTCAACTGCAAAGATGTGGTTTTTTTACTTTTTTCAGCCGTTTAACTATCTTTTAATATCCTCAGTTCCTTTGGATAATAGTTATTAATCCGGTTGGGCAAAGCATTGATCCAGCCAAGAGCACGGCCTGACCAGATGACGAGTTGCCAGCCTCTATTTTTTATTTCTATCTGCAGGTCTTTTCGTTGCAGGTATTGAATGGCTTGCTCATAATTCAATTCTGTCCTGTTAATTGAATCAGTAATCAAATTACTCATTGCCAGGGCATGGTCAGGTACTAATTTATCCCGCATCAGCTCCCCGGTTAATGTGCCGGAATAAACGACCCGAAGTTGTTCCAGCAAAAAACTGAAATCCTTTACCAGCTGTTCGGGCCAGGCATACACCGTATTTTCATACCTGATAAATTCTTTGCCTTCTTTTTTCACCCATTTTTCGACAAATTCCATTTCCTTTTTTGTAACTGCTTCCGGCTTTTTCCGGTATCGGAATGAATCGTCATTTTCGCCGTCATTCTTTTTAAAACAAGCCAAAAAAAAGCCTTCGCCTTTTACTTTATCCGGCCAGAAACGATAACCGGTATTTCCTTTTGCTGAGATAGTTGCTGTAATTCCCAAAGTGTCATCAACTTCAAGTTGGCAGTTTGCAGTTTGCAGTTGATCGCTTAACCAATCCATTATCTCTTCATCTTCTTCTTTTGAATAGGAACAGGTGGAATAAATAAGGATGCCATTTTTTTTTAAAGAAGGCCAAATATCTGCCAGTATCCGTTGTTGCCGCTGCGAACATAACTGTACATTATTTTGACTCCATTCGTTAATGGCTTCCGGGTCACGGCGAAAAAGACCGCTACCGCTGCAAGGTGCATCTACTACAATGACATCAAAATAATTTTCCAGTTTTGAAAAGTCTTTCGGGTCGTTATTGCAGACCATTACATTTTCACATCCCCATTTGATGATATTATCTTTTAGCACATTGGCCCTTGACCGAATCACTTCATTGCTGACCAGTAAGCTGTCTTTTGAAATGAGTGATTGAATATGGGTTGATTTACCTCCCGGTGCGGCACACAAATCAAGTACCTTGATTGGTTTTGTTAAATCAACAGTCTGTTTTAATGCCTGTTCCAAAAACATACTACTTGCTTCCTGCACATAATAAGTGCCTGCATGAAAGAGGGGGTCGAAAGTGAAGGAAGGGCGGGAATTAAGATAATATCCAAAATCAGTCCAGGGGATTTTTGATTGCTGATTATCGATTTTTGATTGCTTTGCAGGATTAACTCTAACTGAAGTTATTTGCTCTCCGGAAGCATGAACAGCCTCAAAAGATTCTTTGTTGAAACCTTTTGCGCCATTAAGCGATTGTAATAAAGATAAAGGGAGTTGTTGCACAAGTCAAAACTATGAACAATGAACTCTTTACAAATTTTTTATTTCCCCAATCAAATCCTGCAACACTTTTTTTGCATCGCCAAAAAGCATAGAAGTTTTCTTCTGAAAGAATAAATCGTTTTCAATACCGGCATAACCGGGCTTCATACTTCGTTTGTTAACGATAACGTTTTTGGCCAGTTCTACATCTAATATTGGCATACCATATATCGGGGAAGAAGGGTCAGTTTTTGCAGCGGGGTTCACTACATCATTGGCCCCCAATATCAGCACCACATCAGTGCTGGTAAATTCTTCATTGGCCTGTTCCATTTCCAATAGTTTCTCATACGAAACATCGGCTTCGGCCAGCAGTACGTTCATATGGCCGGGCATACGACCCGCTACCGGGTGAATGGCATACTTTACTATCACCCCTTTGCTTTCTAATAATTTTTCCAGGTCGTGGCAAGCATGTTGTGCCTGCGCCACGGCCAATCCATAACCAGGAACGATAAATACTTTATTGGCATAACTCATTACTACGGCTGTATCACTAAGAGAAATTTCTTTGTAACTACCCTGTGCTTTTGCATCACCTGCCACTGCTTTATTTCCGCCGCCAAAAGAACCAATCAATACATTGGTCAAAGAACGGTTCATAGCTTTACACATAAGCATCGTAAGCAATGTACCGGCTGCGCCAACAAGGATACCACCTGTGAGCATTACCTTATTATCATATAAGAAACCACCGCAAGCCGCCGCTACACCGGTAAAAGAGTTCAATAAAGAAATTACAACGGGCATATCGGCACCGCCGATTGGATAAACAAAAAATACACCATATAATAAAGAGAGAAAAAATATTAAATAGAAACTCTCTGTAACCAATAGTATATTTCCAGAAATAAGAAATCCACTAAGCCCTATTATAGTTGCTAATATCAGAAGATTAACTATATGCTGCCCTTTAAATGAAAAATCTTTAACCTTTCCGTTCAACTTTCCCCATGCAATCATGCTTCCTGCAAACGAAATCGAACCTATGATTAAGCCTAGAAGTATAATCAATAAAGTTCCTGTTGGCAGGACTACCTTTCCAAGACCTCTTCCATATGGCTCAATTGGAGATGAATTAACTAGATGATTGAATTCAACAATGGAAATCAACATAGCACAAGCACCCCCCATTCCATTAAACATACTTACCATTTCTGGCATGGCTGTCATCTTCACTTTTTTGGCAGCTAAAAACCCAATTACTGTACCAATAGCAATAGCCCCGAATATCCAGCTATAGTTACCAAGCTTCTGTCCATCCTGTTCATACAAAAAGATTGTACCTAGAATAGCGATTATCATACCTGCTGCTGCAATCAGGTTTCCTTTTCTTGCGGTAGCCGGGTTGGATAACATTTTTAATCCGAGGATAAATGTTACCGAACCGATAAGATAACAAAGTGTGAGTATGTTTAATTCCATATAAAATTATCCCGATTATTTTTTCTTTTTCTTAAACATTTCAAGCATTCTGTCTGTTACAACAAAACCTCCAACAACATTCAATGTACCAACAATCACTGCTATAAATCCTAATATCAATGCGAGGTAGTTATCACTTTCAGCTTTCCCCATTACAATAATAGCTCCGATGATTACCACACCATGTATGGCATTGGCTCCACTCATCAATGGTGTATGCAAAACACTCGGCACCCTGCCGATAACTTCTATCCCTACAAAAATCATCAGGATGACAATGTATATTGTCTGCTGATTAGCCGTAATCCAGTTTAATATTGATTCCATATTATTGCTTTAAACGTTCATTAACAATTTCGCCGTTATGTGTCATACAACTGCCTTTTACCAGGTCATCTTCCCAATTCAAATTGACAGCTCCTTCTTTGGTAATAATCAATTGCAGAAAATTCAATACATTTTTTCCATACACTTTACTGGCATCACTGGGCATCGTTGATTGCAAACTTGAATTACCAATAATGCTGACCCCATTATAACTGACTGTTTCATTATTTTTTGTAACCGGTGTATTACCTCCCGTGGCTGCGGCGAGGTCAATGATGACAGAACCATTTCGCATAGCCTGTATCATTTCTTCAGTAATTAATATGGGAGCTTTCTTTCCCGGTATCTGTGCCGTAGTAATTACTATATCTGCTTTTGCAATGCTCTCTGCAATTTTTGCCTTTTGCCGCTTCATAAAATCTTCTGATTGCTCCACGGCATAGCCACCTGCTTTACTGGCATCGGCGGCTCCTTCTACTTCTATAAATTTTGCACCCAGGCTCATTACTTCTTCTTTTACCGCAGGTCTTGTGTCAAACACTTCTACTATTGCCCCTAATCTTCTTGCGGTGGCAATGGCTTGTAGTCCGGCCACTCCGGCACCGAGTATCAATATTTTGGCAGGTGCAATACTTCCCGCCGCAGTCATAAACATGGGGAAATACCTGCTGTAAGAATTTGCTGCCGTTAGTACTGCTTTGTAACCAGCAATATTTGCCTGTGAACTTAATATATCCATGGCCTGTGCCCGGGTGGTGCGGGGCAACATATCTAATGAAAAAGTGGTAATGCCAGTAGCGGCCCATTGCTTCATTATATCAACATGGAACAATGGATGGTACACTCCAATAATAACTTTTGATTTCAGAGTATTGATTTCTGATTGTTCCGGTTGATGAATAGTTAAAACAATATCAGATGATGCTAATACTTCGCTGCGGCTCCTGATCTGTGCCCCTGCGTTTTCATAATCTGCATTACTGCAAAAAGCTTTTTCACCAGCTCCGTTTTCAACAATAATGGTGATTCCTTTTTTAGTGAGAGTAGCAACCGCTTCTGCCAGAAGCGACACTCTGGTTTCATGGGTTGGTTCTTTGAGCAGTCCGATAGTCATACGGTAAAATTCAATTTTGGGCCTGCCTGTTCAATAGGCAGGTTTCGGTTTGAAGGTAGTGATTTTTCAAAATCGGATGGTGAAATGCTGTTTTTCATGAAATTCTTCTCTAAAAAATACCATGCCGATAAAAAACAGATCTATCGTACAGCGAACCGACGGATGACTTTTTATAGTGGCCCAGGCAGCTTCCATTTCACTACTCCAGTGTATATCATCAAAGATCAATATCGAATCATTGTTGGTTTTAGACAGTATTTCCTGGAAATATCTTTCTGTGGGTTCCTGTCGATGGTTGCCATCAGCGAAACAAAAGTCCACGGACGACAGTCCACGGACAACAGCAGGTAATGTGTTATCAAAATTTCCCTGCTCGATTGTAATATTTCCCGTTCCTAATTTTTGAAAATTGGTATTGGCAACAGCCACCACTTCACCTGCCCCTTCCATAGTTACCAATTTTGCAGTTGGATTGCCCAGCGATAAATAAGAAGTAGTAATTCCCAATGATGTTCCTAACTCAAGAATTGTTTCCGGCTGGTATTCTTTTACCATCCTGAATAATAACTGTCCGAATTTTTTTGGCTTGGCTGAATTTTTTGCAATAACTGCTACTGTTCTTTTGTTCGTTTTATCAAGCGAAGAACCTGCTCCAAAATCCTGAATGGTTAATATGGTTTCATCTTTTAGTAATTCGCTACGTAATTGTTCTACGGTATCATATTCCGGGTAATGCTTTTTATCATTCAATACCTGAGTAATAAAATGAAAGATAAAAGGAGAATGTGTTCCGTGGCCTTTACCGTTGGAAGAGGTGAGATAATAACTACAATATTTTCGGGCTAATTGCCATTTGGAATACATGGGTTGAAAATAAGAAATTAGAAATGAAAAATAAAGAATCAGAAAGTGTTCCCCATACTAAAAAAGCATTTTCTCCTTTGGAATTTCCAATTACTATTACCCATACTATCCAATCCGCTCCCACAATTGAAAAGAATAGTTGTACACATTTTTTTCATCAGCCTCATGAATTTGCTGGCTAACAAGATACCAGTCTTTCGGACTCAATGAGGGAAAAAAAGTATCGCCTTCGGGTTCCGCATCTACCCTTGTCAGATAGATGCGGCTGGCTCTATCAAATAATGCCTTATAAATTTCGCCGCCGCCAATCACCATTACTTCTTTGGCATCTGTTGCCTTTGCAACAAAGAGGGCATCATCAATACTCTTAACAGCAACAGTGCCTTCTATCTCCCAACCGGCTTGCCGGGTTATGACAATATTTTTTCTTCCGGGTAATACTTTTCCCAATGATTCAAATGTTTTTCTGCCCATCACCACCGGCATACCCCAAGTTACATTTTTGAAATGCTTCATATCATTGGGCAAATGCCAGGGCATTGTACCATCTTTTCCGATGGCGTTGTTAGTAGCTGCTGCGACAACGAGAGAGATTAAAACCCCCATAATGAGTATTATTATTTTAGTTTTCCTCTGCCCCTAAAGGGGAGATTTGAAAATTCATTTTTTGTAAGAGTAAATTATCGAATACAAAAGTAACTACACATTTATTCTTTAAACCCATTTACATAAAATAATAAATCGTTGACCTAAGTTCCTTTTAGGGACAGGGTTCTCTATACTGCCACCGGGGCTTTTATTGCCGGGTGGCATTCATAATTTTCCAACGTAAAGTTTTCAAATTTAAAATCGAAAATATTTTTAACTGCCGGATTCAGTTTCATGGTTGGTAATGGAAAAGGCTTCCTGCTTAGTTGAAGGTTTACCTGTTCCTTATGATTGTTATAAATATGTACATCGCCAAACGTATGCACAAAATCGCCGGGTTCTAAATCGCAAACCTGTGCAATCATCATTGTTAATAATGCGTAAGAGGCAATATTAAAAGGAACACCAAGAAATACATCAGCACTTCGCTGGTACAACTGGCAGCTTAATTTCCCATCGGCTACATAAAACTGAAACATATTATGACAAGGCATCAATGCCATCTCTGGTAAATCGGCCACATTCCATGCACTTACTATTAAGCGGCGGCTATCCGGGTTCTTTTTTATCTGTGCAATTAAATCAGCCATCTGGTCAATTACTTTTCCATTCTTTCCTTCCCAGCTACGCCATTGCTTACCATACACAGGGCCCAGTTCTCCATTCTCATCTGCCCATTCATCCCAGATCTTCACTCCATGCTCTTTTAAATAAGCAATATTCGTCTCGCCTTTTAAGAACCACAGCAATTCATGAATAATACTTTTCAGGTGAACCTTTTTGGTGGTCACCAATGGAAATCCTTTTTGCAGATCAAACCGCATTTGATAACCGAAACAACTTTGTGTGCCTGTGCCAGTACGGTCAGTTTTGTGAGTCCCGCTATCTAAAATATGCTGAAGTAAATCAAGATATTGCTGCATAGATGCAAGTTAGGAAGAAAGCTGTGAGCCGTTGACACCAAGGTGTAAGTTGTGGGGAAGCTGTGAATTTGAGACTATCCCTTTCTCCTCTCCAATTCCTTTTTAATCAACCCAAGCTCCCGGCCCGTCTGCCCCTTCACCGAAGTATTTTCCTGTGCCCGGCGCATCAGGTATGGCACTACATCTTTAATAGGACCAAAGGGTAGATATTTACTTACCGAACAGCCAGCATGTGCCAGATTGAATGTAATATTATCACTCATCCCATACAGCTGGCTCCAGTGAATGTGCGGATGCTTTAATGATAATCCTTTTTGCTGCAAGAGCTGTGTAGCATAGAGGTTGCTGTATTCATTGTGTGAGGCGACAATTAAACCTATACGATCTAAATGTTCAATACAAAACTCAACGCCGGCATTGTAGTCGTTATCACTGCTTTCTTTATCGGGCTGGATGGGAGAAGGATAATTTTTTCCGGCAGCTCTTTTCCTTTCTTTTTCCATATAGGCACCCCGCACTAACTTGGCGCCCAAAATAAAATTTCTTTCCGCCGCTGCTACATAAGAGTCTTTCAGAAACTGCAACCTGTCGTGCCGGTAATGCTGAATGGTATTGTAAACAATGCAACGGTTTTTATTAAACATATCCATCATCAGGATAGTGAGTGCATCAACCGGATCCTGTATCCAGGTTTCTTCGGCATCTATCAACACCCCAATTTTTTTCGCTGTTGCTGTTTCACAAATCCGCATCATACGGAGCCGGACACGGTGCCATTCTTCTTTTTCTGCGGAGCTCAACCCATCTATTGATTTCAAAAACCGCTTCATCAGTGTCCCCTCCACCTCATGCATCATCGAGTCCAGTTTTTCTAATAGAGCAAACCGGGCCAACCCGGTTACTTTAATACTCATAAAAGGAATGTTGGGCTGTGTAGCTGCATAATTAATTACCCTTATAAATTCGTCGGTAGAATTGTCAAAGCCCAGTTCGCCGTCATCACCGCCTTCTACACCGTAGTCAAGTATAACCTGCACATTATATTCTCCCAGTTTCTTTGCTACTACTGCTGTTTCATCTAATGTTTCGCCGCCAACAAATTGTCCAAAAATGGTTTTCCGGATAATCCCTTTTACCGGCAGACCAGCTTTGATAGACCAGGGGGCTAACCTTGTACCCATGTTAACTAACCATGGCTTACCCATCAGGGAAAAAAGAAATTGAGCTTTTTTAAGTTGCTCATCCGTTTTATATTCAAAAGCAAACTCTGTGTTCTCAAAAGAAATAGGTACCGGCGATGATGGCATGTAGTCGATTTTTGGATGCTTAAAAGTAAAGGTTTAATTCTATTTGTGCAATGCTGAAAGTCACATCCGGGACAGGGTTAACACTTATTTGAATATCTTTGATCAAACTTTTTCTACATGGAAGCAAAAAAATCGGCAGGCAGTTTAACGATAATGACAGAATTGGTTTTACCAAACGATACCAATGTGTTTGGCAACCTGATGGGCGGAAGATTAATGTACTGGATGGATATTGCTGCTGCTTTGTCTGCACAAAAACATTGTAATGCTCCTGTAGTTACCGCTTCAGTAGATAATATTTCTTTTGAAAATCCCATCAAACTGGGAAATGCAGTTCATATTGAAGCAAAAATTACCAGGGCTTTTAATAGCTCCATGGAAGTACACCTGAATGTGTGGGGTGAGGATCTTACACAACAATATAAATATAAAAGCAATCAAGCCTATTACACATTTGTAGCCCTTGACCCCAACCGAAAACCCAGACCAGTTCCTCAACTGATTGTAGAAACAGAGGAAGAGAAAAAACTTTTTGATGGTGCATTAAGAAGAAGACAACTGAGATTGGTGCTGGGCGGAAAAATGAAACCTGATGATGCTGATGAACTAAAAGCCCTTTTCCTCAAAGATTAATTCATACTCTATTTGTCAGTAGTTTGCCAGTGATGTTTCCCCATCATCATAAACTTCTTACTCTGTTCAATGGAATCCATTATTTGCGCCATTATATTTTCTGCCGGTGCGTCATAATCAATTACCAGCGGCTCTTTAAATACTATCGAAAGCAAAGAGCCTTTCTTTTTAAACTTCAGTCCTTTCTTATTAAAAGCCCTCCAGAAGCCGCTAATCACCACAGGAATAACAATGGGTTTCATTTGTTTGATGATTAATGCTGTTCCTTTTCTGGCGGGGGCAAAAGGTTTGGTGGTGCCCTGCGGAAAAGTGATAACCCAATTATTCTCTAATGCCCTTGTTATCTTCCTGGTGTCAGAAGGATCCAGCCCCCTTCTTATTTCTTTTCCTTCAGCCCTCCAGGTTCTTTTTACGGTTAATCCACCGGCCAGCAAAAATAACCGGCTGATGAAACTGCCCTTCATTGTTTCTTCTGCGGCTACATAATTGACCCTGCTAAAAGGATTAAGCAGATAATAAGGAATGCCCAGCCGGTTCATTTTGCCCCATTTTACGGCACAGAAAATATGCAGGAAGGTAATTACGTCGGCAAAATAAGTCTGGTGATTGCTGACAAACAAGACGTTTTGCCGGGGAAGCTTTTTTAAATGTTCGGTGCCGGCAATTTTTAATTTATTTACAATAGCAAGTCCCGGATAAGTGAACAGCCCCACAAAAAAATAAACAATCTTTCTGACAGGATGAAAACTTCTTAACCGATTTTCAATTGAACCCATGCAATTCGTTTTATCAGGTAATGACGGCTCAAATTAAGAAATTGTGAACGATTTTATACGGGATAAAACGGTAGTTGGATAGATTGAAATTTATAATGAAAACCTGATTTTACAAAGATGTGACTTTCATGGCTTGATCCCGAATAAAGTTCTTG
>JANNCC010000156.1:0-9557 GCA_031386125.1 Chitinophagaceae bacterium | reverse complement strand
TTAGATATTTTGGCATTGCCGTATAAACGGATGCTGTCAATTTTATACAACGGCCCTTTGTTTACATTCAACAAAGCGGACACTTTCTCGTTTTCTAATTGCAAACTGTCGAGATAAATACTGGCTATCCATTTGCCAGAGTTTATCTCGACAGTTTGCAATTAGAAAACGAGAAAGTGTCCGCTTTGTTGAATGTAAACAAAGGGCCGTTGTATAAAATTGACAGCATCCGTTTATACGGCAATGCCAAAATATCTAACAGTTACCTGCAACGATATCTTGAAATTCCGAACGGAAGTATTTATAGTAAAGAAAAACTGCTGCGTATTAATAAAAAAATACGAGAATTGACGTATGTAGAAGAAGAAAGACCAGCAGACCTTACCCGGCTCGGTACTGGCTCGGTATTAAATATGTACCTGAAGCAAAAGAAAAGCAGCCAGATTAATATTCTTATTGGCTTCCTGCCCAATAATAACCAGCTAGCTTCAAAAAAATTATTGATTACCGGCGAAGGGAATCTAAACCTTAAAAATGCTTTAGGTTCTGGTGAAACAATCGGGTTTAATTTTCAGGCATTGCAGGTAGAGTCACAACGATTGAATTTTGTTTACCAACACCCTTATCTTTTTCAATCTCCATTGGGTTTGGATTTTTCATTCGACATTTTTCGAAAGGATAGCTCATTTGTAAATGTAAACCTGCAGTTAGGGGCACAGTACATTTTAAACAACAATCAGTCAGGTAAACTTTTTGTACAAAAAGTTCAAACTATTGTAAACGAAGGAGGAATAAACGACACGTCAATAATTCAAACCCGGCGACTACCGGAAGTGGCCGATGTAAATGCTGTTAGCCTGGGTATTGAGTATGATTACAACAGTACTGATTACCGGCTCAACCCCAAAAAGGGGAATGAATTTCATATTACTACTTCAATCGGTACTAAGAATTTAAAGAAGAATAATACTATAGTTGATTTGAAAGACCCCAATGACCCAACTTTTGATTTTGAGAGTCTATACGACACCATAAAATTAAAAACCTATCAGCTCCGGGTAAGGGCAACGGCAGCAAAATACTTTCCATTGGGCAATCAGCGGAGCACTATAAAAACAGCTATCAATGCAGGACTGTTTCAAAGCGGAAATATTTTCCGGAACGAGCTATTTCAGGTTGGGGGATATAAATTATTAAGGGGCTTTGATGAAGAAAGTGAATACTTGTCTCAATTTGCGATTGCCACGGTAGAGTATCGATATCTAGTCGGCCAAAACTCCTTCTTTTATGTGCTGGCAGATGGCGGCTGGGGGCAGGATAATGGCCAGCGAAAAGAAATGAACTACACTTATTTTGGAACAGGTATTGGCCTTGCTTTCGAAACCAAAGCTGGTGTCTTTAATCTTGCATGGGCTGTTGGAAAAAGAAATGACAGGGAGTTTAACCTGCGCCAATCCAAAATCCATTTTGGATTCGTCAATTATTTCTAAAATCCTATGCGAAATGGGAAGGCACTTCAATACTTTTGCAGCTACTTAGAACAGTGAAGTATCTTTTCCGCCTAATATTATTTTTTCTTCTTTTTGCAGAAACCACTTCTGCTCAAACTCCTGCCGATACAATAGCAATACCGGTTGCGGATTCAGCATTGCAGCAGGATACCGTAATAATAAAAAATTCTTTACCAGTACCACCATCTGCCGTTGATTCGTTTTCAAAACGGCCTCTTACTGATTCAGGCTGGGTAATGAGCCCGGGTATTTCTTTTTTTTCACCGCAGTTTAGATGGGAAGTATTAAAACACCACCCATACTTTGGCTTTAAAGCAAAACCTGCAGTTCTTCCCAAATCAGACATTCGAAAGATTAACGGAAAGGAACTCTTATTCTATCTGCTTGTATTTTTATTAATGGTATTTGCCTTATTGAGAAGAGCTTTCCCTAAATATTTTGGCGACCTGTTTCGTCTTTTTTTCCGGACAACGTTGAAACAGCGGCAAATCCGGGAGCAGTTGATGCAAACGCCACTGCCTTCTTTATTACTGAATGGTTTTTTTGTAGTGAGTGGTGGTTTGTACATTACTTTTTTGCTCCGGCATTTTAAATTGAATCCGGTTGATAATTTCTGGATACTATTTTTTTATAGTTGTCTTGGATTATCGGCAGCTTATTTCGTCAAGTTTATAGGGCTAAAAGTTTCAGGCTGGCTTTTCAATATGACCGAAGTAGCCGACTCTTATATCTTTATTGTTTTTGTTGTCAACAAAATGATAGGTATCCTTTTGTTACCATTTCTTGTTTTGCTGGCTTTTTCATTGGGTAATGTTTACTCTGTTGGTCTCACCGTCTCATGGTGCCTCGTAGTCGGTCTGCTGGCTTACCGCTTTATTTTAACCTATGCTGCTGTCCGTAACCAAGTCAAAGTCAATCCTTTTCATTTCTTTTTATACCTCTGCGCCTTTGAAATAGCACCTCTTTTGCTGGTTTACAAGGGCTTGTTGTTGTTTTTCGGGATAACTGCTTAACTTTGCCACCAACTTTAGCCGAACAGAACATGATTAAAAATGGGGTTAACAAGGCCGGTGATATGGCCAAAGCAATACAGAAAATCTTGATTACCCAGCCAAGACCGGAAAGTGAGAAGTCGCCGTACTTTGAACTTGAACGGAAGTATGATGTGGAACTTGATTTTCATCCTTTTATCCGGCTGGAAGGCATACCTGCCCGGGATTTTCGCAAGCAAAAAATTGAGATTCCCAACTATACCGGGGTAATTTTCACCAGCAGAAACGCTATAGACCACTTTTTCCGCACCTGCGAGGAAATGAAAGTCAACGTTTCTCAAGATACAAAATACTTCTGCATTACTGAAGCAGTGGCTCTTTACCTCCAGAAATTTATCCTTTACAGGAAAAGAAAAGTGTTTTATGGAGCTGATGGCACCAATAAAAGCATGTTTGATGTTATCAACAAGCATAAAGCAAATGAAAAATTCTTATATGTATGTTCAGAGAATCAGCAGGATAATGAAATAGTAAGCTGGTTAAAAGCCAATAGCTGCGAGTTTGTACTTGCTTTTATGTATCGCAGTGTAAGCAGCGATGTAAAAGAGATACTAACGATAAACGAATATGCTGTTATCTGTTTTTTTACGCCAAGTGGTGTAAGAAGTTTGTTTGACAATGTTCCAAAATTTAAACAAAACGGAACGGTGCTTGGTGCTTTTGGCAATAATACTTCCAAAGCCATCGAAGAGGCCGGACTTAAATTGGAAAT
Organism: Chitinophagaceae bacterium; assembly: GCA_031386125.1. Classification (GTDB taxonomy): domain Bacteria; phylum Bacteroidota; class Bacteroidia; order Chitinophagales; family Chitinophagaceae; genus JJ008. The sequence goes on along the minus strand of JANNCC010000156.1, from coordinate 6,282 downwards.
AAAAGCACCGCTGCCACAGATGCCAAGCATGGTAGCAGCACTGGAACAATTCCTGGCAGCAACAAGCAAAAAGAAATAAATTTTAATAAACATTATTTTCAAAGGACACTATTGATTGGTGTCCTTTTCTTTTTTAGCGAACTTTGTTCGGATATGTCACAACAGCATACCAATCAACTTATTCATGAAAATAGTCCTTACCTTCTTCAGCATGCACATAATCCAGTTAACTGGTATCCCTGGGGTGATGAAGCTCTGAGCAAAGCCAAAACAGAAGATAAACCGATTCTTGTCAGCATCGGTTATTCAGCCTGTCATTGGTGCCATGTGATGGAAAGGGAAAGCTTTGAAGATGAAGCCACGGCCAAAATCATGAACGACAATTTCATCAACATCAAAATAGACCGGGAAGAAAGACCCGACTTAGACCACATTTATATGGATGCTGTGCAGGCAATGACCGGCAGCGGCGGGTGGCCCCTGAATATTTTTTTAACACCAGCGGCAAAACCTTTTTATGGTGGAACTTATTTTCCACCACAAAGAGCTTACAACCGGCCTTCCTGGCAGGAAACACTCGATGGTGTTGTAAAGGCTTTTCGGGAAAAAAGACATGAAATAGATGCACAGGCAGAGAGCATGACAGAGCACTTGTTACAATCAAATTCTTTCGGTATCCAAAAAGTGGCAGAGGAAGAACTCTTTTCTGCTGATAAAGCTGACGAGGCGTTTCAAAACGTCATGAAATTGGCTGACAGAGAGTGGGGTGGTTTTGGAAAAGCTCCCAAGTTTCCACAAATTTTTTCCATTCATTTTTTGCTGCGTTACTATCATGTCACAAAAAAAGAAGATGCTTTACAACAAGCTTTGTTGTCGCTGGATAAGATGATTGAAGGGGGTATCTACGACCAAATCGGCGGTGGCTTTGCCCGATACTCAACCGACACCGAATGGCTGGCTCCTCATTTTGAAAAAATGCTCTATGACAATGCCTTACTCATTTCAGTTTTAAGCGAAGCTTACCAATTAACAAAGAAGAAAAGATACAAGGAAGTGATTAAAGAGACAATGGAATTTGTGCAACGGGAGTTACTTCATCCGAACAGTGGATTTTATGCAGCATTAGATGCCGACAGCGAAGGAGTGGAAGGAAAATTCTATGTGTGGAGTTTGGAGGAAGTAAAAGAATTGTTAGGTAAAGAGGCAACAACTTTTTGCGAGTACTATGATATAATTGAAAATGGAAACTGGGAACACAGCAATATACTGCGGGTAAAAAAATCAATAGAAGTTTTTGCTTCCAAAAAAAATATTCCTGCTGATGAATTGAAAAAAATACTTGATAAATGCAGGGAAATATTATTGAAGCAGCGAAGCAAAAGAATCCGTCCGCAGCTGGATGATAAAATTATTCTTGGCTGGAATGCATTGATGAACACTGCCTGTAGCAAGGCTTTCGGGGCAACCGGTAATGAAATGTACAGGAAACTGGCCATTGATAATATGCAGTTTTTACTGACTAATTTCAAGGCAAATCTTGAAAACGAATTTCATCACACCTGGAAAAATGATAAAGCAAAATATCCGGCATTTTTAGATGACTATGCTTTTCTTATCCAGGCATTAATCCACCTGCAGGAAATAACAGCAGATACAAAATGGTTGCTGCAGGCAAAATCAATAACAGAGTTTGTATTTGAAAATTTCCTTGAACCAGAAACTGATTTTTTCTTTTATACCCCCTCATCACAAACTGATGTCATTGTTCGAAAAAAAGAAGTGTACGATGGAGCAGTGCCTTCCGGTAATTCGGTAATGGCTTATAACCTTCATCATCTTTCTATCCTGTTTGAAAAAAAAGAATGGGGACAAAAAAGTGCAGGCATGATTTCTTCACTTGGTCGGGCTATCACCCGTTATCCAACATCTTTTGGCAATTGGGCCTGCCTGCTACAGGAAATGATTACAGGAACAAATGAAATTGCGGTGGTCGGAAATAATTGTTCAGCTCTTCATACCCAGTTGCTTTCTGAGTTCATTCCTCACCGGGTACTGATAGTATCTGGCGAAGCAAATTCTACGGTCGCTTTATTAAGTGAAAAACCTATGAAAAACACCCCCGCTATTTATCTCTGCCGTAATTCCACTTGCCTGAGCCCCGTATTTTCTGCAAAAGACCTTATGTCGCTGATAAACAACCCTCAAAAACAGTAATTAATTTTGAATTAATACAATAAAACTAACCCGGTCACCGTTTGAAATTTTACCCCGAAAAATACGCTTTGATTAAAAAAAAATAAATCTTAACGTTGTGTTGAAGAATAATTCAAAACATTATATTTGCCCAATACCCCTTAAGTGTATGAACATGAGAAACCTTTATCACACCCTTTCTGTAGCCGCCTGCATGGTACTGCTGGCCAGTTGCGGAATCCTGGGAAAAAAAGATGGAAAAGGCAAAGGCGGAAGCCTGCCGAATGATGGCCAGGTGCATGGTATTGCTCCGGGAAACAAGTACACCCTTCCAAGGCCTCCGGGCATGGTGTATGTTCCTCAGGGCACATTCCACATGGGTCCCAGTGATGAAGATCCTGCATATGCATTCAGTGCCCGCAACCGTTCAGTGTCTATCAGCGGCTTCTGGATGGATGCAACTGAAATCACCAATAACGAGTACCGTCAGTTTGTAATATGGGTTCGTGACTCTGTCGCTGCCCGTAAACTTGGCTTTGTAAAAGCCGGTGCTGATGGTATAGAGTATGTTGACCAGAAAAAAATGCAAACTTTCAAATGGGGTGATCCTAAATCAATAGAACAACTTGGTAATACCGATTTAATCCTTACTCCCGAGGATAGACTTAACGGAAAGAAAGAAATAGATGCTTCAAAACTTGCTTACATGGGCGACGTTTATGATCTGAAAGAAGCTGCAAAAAGAGAGAACGCCGGCAAGCCCCGTTCTAAGTTTATTACAAAAAATGCTTTCCCTTTTTCTATAGCTCCTGATACATTGGCTTGGATCCGTGACTTTGCATACTCATACAATGAGCCAATGACAAAGAGATATTTCTCACATCCTTCATTTGGCAACTACCCGGTGGTAGGAGTAAGTTGGAAACAGGCTAATGCATTTTGTCATTGGAGAACACATCTTTTAAATACCTATTTAGACAGTAAAAAAAGAGCACAGGAATCAGATTTTCGTTTGCCAACAGAGGCACAATGGGAGTATGCAGCCCGTGGCGGTCGTTCACAGTCAATGTTTCCCTGGGGTAACTATTACCTGAGAAATAAAAAAGGATGCCTGATGGCCAACTTCAAACCTGGCCGCGGCAACTATCCTGAAGATGGTGGTTTCTATACGGTGAGAGCCGATGCTTACTGGCCTAATGATTATGGTCTGTACTGCATGAGTGGTAACGTAGCAGAATGGACATCATCAATTTATTACGAAGGCCGTAACAACTTTCAGCATGATATGAACCCTGATGTTCGCTGGAATGCAAAAGATGATGATCCCCCTTTGATGAAGCGTAAAATCATCCGTGGTGGTAGCTGGAAAGATGTTGGTTACTATTTACAAACCGGTACCAGCACTTACGAGTACCAGGATTCAACCAAATCTTACATCGGTTTCCGTTGTGTAATTGATTTACCCGCTACACCAACCAAAGGCGGCAAAAAAAAATAATTAATATTCAATAATTCTATTGCATAAATTTTTTGAGAGGACAGAAAAACAAGCCCTGTCCTCTCATTTTTTCACACTAATTATCAATCTAAAAACCTCTTAAAAAATCCAACGTATGGCAGCAAAAATTCCTTCCAAGGTAAGTAAATGGGTTGACGTAGGCGTATCATTTGGCGCAGCACTTGTAATCTGGGGTGCCCTCAGAAAAATTACCCACCAACCAGATGCAGACTTCTGGCTGTTTTTTGGTCTTACTGCTGAAACAGTGATTTTCGCATTATATGGAGTTTTATATGCTGTTTATCCCGCTATTAAAGATGGCGGCGGTCACGATGAAGAGCAATTTTCTATTGCTGGCGCAAAGACAAGAGCCGCTTTTGGTTCTATGGATAAAATGCTGGCAGAATCTGACATTAACCCTGACACGATGAAGCGTTTGGGTGATGGCTTTAAGCAATTAAATACAACTGTTACCGGGTTAAACGGCATTACTGACACTGTAGCCGCCACCGGCGATTTTGCTGCTAAAACCAGAGAAGTAACAGGCCACCTTGATAAAGTGAAAGATGCTTACATATCTGCCGCTTCTTCTGTAGGTGCTTTCAACCAGGCCACCGAAGGGGCTAAAAATTTCCATGACCAGATACAAGTGCTGACAAAAAATCTGTCATCACTGAATACTATATATGAATTGGAATTGCAGGAAAGTAACAACCATCTGAAAGCACTAAATGCTTTCTATGGTAAACTTTCTGAAACTTCTGCTTCTATGCTTAACAGTGCTGAGGATGCGAAGAAAGTACAGGGACAAATTGGTGACCTGGCTACTAACCTCGGCCGTCTGAACAGCATATACGGAAATATGTTAACCGCAATGCAGGGTCGAAGTTAATCGGTTTGAAATTGGTGTTTGACATCTTAACAGGTATCGGGCACTTAAAACGAAAGACGAAAAAATAAGAGAAAACTATCTTATGATTTTGAAAGTCACTATTACTAATTTAAAAACCACAAATCTTCATGTCTTTACCTAAAGAACCCCGGCAGAAGATGATCAATATTATGTATCTGGTGCTAACAGCATTGTTAGCCCTGAACGTATCATCGGAGATCCTCAATGCCTTTAAAACGGTAAACCGCAGCTTAGAGAATACTAACACTCAGGTAAATATTTCAACTGAGACGATTATGAAATCGTTGAAAGACAAAACAACCGAGGAGGCTACTAAACTAAGAGCCCTTGAATGGTTCCCGAAAGCTGAAAAAGTTGTTTCCACCTCAAAAGCCCTGTACGATTATCTAGGGTCATTAAAAATTAAAATATTAACCCTTGCAGGGGGTAGTTCAAGTGATCCAACCAAGTCTTTCAAAGAAGATAATCTTGACATCGTAACAAAATTATTAGTAAAGGATGGCGAAGGCAAGAAATTAAAAACATTGCTGGAGCAATATTCGAAAGACATAAAAAAAATTGATCCTGAAATTGATAGTGCCTTTAAAGCCGCTTTTGTTGATGTTGCTAACCCACCGGGTCGTGATGGAAAAACAAAAGATTGGGAAGTCGCTTATTTTCACATGGTGCCTACTGTGGCTGGCCTTACTATATTAAGTAAGTTTCAGAATGACATTAAAACAGCAGAAAATAAAGTAGTTGCATACTGTCACCAGAAAGTGGGAGAAGTGAAAGTGATATTTGACGCATATGCTCCTATTGTTGGTCAAAGTTCAGGATATCTTATGCCTGGTCAGGAGCTTGAAATTAAAGCAGGAATTGGAGCGTATAGTACAAACTCAAGTCCTACGATTACAATTGGAGGTTCTAATGTTGCACTTGGAGAAGGAGGATTTGCTTTGTATAAGACCACCGTTAATGGGGTAGGTTCTCATACTGTACCTGTAAGAATCAGCTATTTTAATCAGGCTACCGGCAAAAATGAAGTAAAAGAGGTTAATGTTGAGTACACAGTAGGTTCGCCAAGTGGCGCATCTGTAGCACTTGATGAAATGAATGTTCTTTATATAGGATGGCCGAATAAAGTGAGAGTGGCAGCAAGCGGTGCTGGTGATGATAAAGTATCAGTATCTATTAGCGGTGGTGGGGGAAGTATTTCCAAAACCGGTGCCGGTACATATATTGCATCTGTTACCGCACCTACTAATGACTGTAAGATTAATGTGACAGTAGATGGTAAAACCTCGAGTTTCCCTTTTCGTGTCAGAGAAATACCAAACCCTGTTGCTACAATCGGTGGCCTGATGAGCGGTGAAAATATGACTGCAGGCCAGATAAAGGGTCAGGGCGGTGTGGGTGCTTTTATTAAAGACTTTCCACTTGATATTAAATACACAGTTACATCCTTTACACTATCAGCAGATAATGCTGATGGCGATATTGATGAAGCCCCTTGCCAAGGCAATACTTGGAGCCCAAAAGCGTTAGGTATTATACGGGGTCTATCAGCTGGAAGAACTGTAACAGTGGATAATATCAGAGCAGTTGGTCCTGACAATAAGTCCCGGAAAATTCCAAGTCTTGTATATTATATCAAATAAATTCAGCGGAAAATGAAAAATCTTGTTGTTAAAAGTTG
>JANNCC010000067.1:0-2032 GCA_031386125.1 Chitinophagaceae bacterium | reverse complement strand
TGGTAAACGAGGCGAAGACTTTGATAAAGTGATGGTTGTTCAGGAACCCTTTTCTTAAACCAAGTACATTTATAAATTAACCCATTTTTTTTGATATAATTGAATTATGTCAGGCCAAGAATGCCTAGGTCAAATGTGTTATACATTTTCTATTCCTGAAAATCTCCGGATAGGTGGTATCTTACTAAGATGATTCTATAGTATTTTGATTGGTGCAGCTTGTTACCAAAAAAGCCTTCTGGTTAAAGAAGGCTTTTTATAAGAGGTGTTTCTATTATATTTTGGCATCTGCCATGTCGGGAATAGCTTCAACTCTGTACTCGCCAGCATCTAATTTTTGTTTGGTGGCAGAAAAGGCTTCTAATGTTTTTTGAATATCCTCATCTGTATGTACCGCTGTAGGAATTAGGCGGTAAATAATATGGCCTTTAGGAATAACTGGATAAACTACGATGGAGCAAAAAATATGATAGTTTTCCCGGATGTCCATTACCATTGCAGTAGCTTCGGGTACATCGCCTTTCATGTAGATAGGTGTAACCACACTGTCCGTTTTTCCAATATCGAATCCTCTTTCCTTTAAACCTTTTTGAAGTTTCAGGGCATTTTCCCACAATTTTTCTTTTAACTGCGGTTGTGTTTTTAATAATTCCAACCGCTTCAGGTTGCCAACTACCAATGGCATCGGCAAACTTTTGGCAAATATCTGGCTGCGGATATTGTAACGGATATAATCAATGATTTGTTTATCGCCGGCAATAAAAGCACCGATAGACGCCATTGATTTGGCAAAGGTTGAAAAATACAAATCAATTTGATCCTGCACACCCTGTTCTTCGCCGGCACCGGCACCAGTTTTTCCTAATGTGCCAAAGCCATGTGCATCATCCACCAGCAAACGAAATTCATATTTTTCTCTCAATGCAGCAATATCTTTCAGGTTGCCCTGGTCACCCGCCATACCAAATACACCTTCCGTAATAACTAATATGCCACCTGATTTTTGTTTTTCGATTAAAGCAGTGGCCCGTTGCATTTGTTTTTCAAAATCTTCGGTATCGTTATGTTTGTAAACATAACGGTGACCCGGATGCAAACGAAGACCATCAATGATACAGGCATGACTTTCGGCATCGTAAACTATAATATCATGACGGCCACAAAGCACATCAATAATACTAACCATTCCCTGGTAACCAAAGTTTAGAAGGGCTGCATCTTCTTTACCTTCAAACGCAGCGAGTTCAGCTTCTAATTGTTCATGCAGTGTACTGTTTCCACTCATCATCCTTGCACCCATCGGTGCGGCTAATCCATATTGCTTTGCTCCGTCAGCATCGGCTTTTCTTACTTCCGGATGATTGGCGAGGCCGAGGTAATTATTCAAACTCCAAACAATCATATCCTTGCCGCGGAACTTCATGCGGCTGCCAATTTCTCCTTCTAATTTTGGGAAAGCAAAATACCCATGTGCTCTTTCACGATGCTGACCTATTGGGCCGGCATGTTTTAATAAACGTTCAAAAATATCTGCCATAAATAAGTACGATTTTAGAAATAAATAAGTACTGATAAATTGCGGCAAAGGTAAGGTTTTCAAGGTTTTGGGAAAAGCCAAGTTTGCCTGCTTTATACTTATGAGAATGAAGGATTTAGACTATTTGCCATTGGGTTCTATCAAATCCCACACATTGCCATATAGGTCTTTAAAAACAGCAACTATTCCATAAGGCTCAGTTACCGGCTCTCTTACAAACACAATTCCATTTTCCTGCATAGCTTTATAATCTCGTTGAAAATTGTCGGTGTAAAGAAAAAGAAAAACCCTGCCGCCGGTTTGATTGCCTACTCTTGATTGTTGCTCAACAGTAGCAGCTTTGGCAAGTAGCAGTTGACAACCTGTAGAACCCGGTGGTGCAATCACTACCCATCTTTTTGTTTCCGACAGAATGGTGTCTTCAATAATTGTAAAGTTGAGTTGCTGGGTGTAGAATTTTATTGCTTCATCGTAGTCAGCAACTACTACTGCAAT
>JANNCC010000047.1:0-19103 GCA_031386125.1 Chitinophagaceae bacterium | reverse complement strand
TATCATATTTAAAACCATTATAGGTATACAAGTGAATAAAAGGATTGTCCGTCAAATGTTTTTTTGATCCGGCAAGATTTGTAAAATCATTATCGCTGTTATCATAAATATGAACCCGGTCCGATGCTGCTGGTGAGGTGGTGTATGTATCTTTTTCCGGCCCCCCGATGATGCGGATTTTAATGGAATTTCCCGCAGCCGTGTTTATGTTGTATTGGTCATTACCGGTTAAGCCGTATATTCTTATTTCAGTGGTTTCGGTACTAAAAAATTTCCTGGAATAGAAAGGATTTTTCTTTGGGGTTCCTTCTTTATTCAGGTCATAAACATTTATTTCAGTTTCAGTATTTGAAATAGATTTGATTTCAAAAAATTCATTATCATGAGTTCCCACAACTTCCACTTCCCTGGCGAGGAAAGTGTAATACTCCGTGGCAAACTCAACCAGTTTATCTCTTCTTGATTTTAATTTAGTAATTATATCCTTGCCTGATATTACAAATGTTTCAGGTGGCAGCTGTGCTACTGATTCTTCAATTATTTTATCGGTGAGCCCTTGCTGTAAATCTTTAGCTATAGTTACCCATTGCTCTTTTGACGGCTCATTGGCAAGTTGCCTATCAAGATTTCTAGCGGGAAAATTATAAGTGGCAACATTTTTTATATCAGAACCAAAAGTTTGTAAATGACCAGCACCCGCCGCAGAAAGCCCTAATGAAAGTAAAGCCCCGTCAAACTTTGTATAAGCCTGGTCACGGTCACGGGGGATGGCTTTATATATTTTTTTATCACCGTCTTCAAAAGTACCCCATCGCCACTGGTCTTCATGGCGGCCCCAATCGCCAATGAGCATATCGAATAATCTTGCCCGGATAAAACCCAGCTGATCAGCCCGGTTATCATTATCCTCAAAAATTTTTTCCAGCATCTTTTCCGTGCTGACTATTTTTTTAGAATTACCGAAATTATCGGCCTCTTCCCAATTTTCATCAGGCCGTTGTTCAAAAAGATAAAGATCGTTGCCAAAGTCTTTATCAAATTCTCCCAGTGCTTTTTGAGAAGGCACATATACCATTTGCGGGTTGGTATGATAGATACCGGCCGCTTCCGCCATTCCGGGAATGGTAACAGCCGAATAAGGTTGGGCAATGGAAACCTGGTCATCAATAATATCTTCAATGAACATACCCCGGTACATATCCGGCAATGCCTTTCCAAAAGATTTATCAATACTCCGTAGTACATATTCTTTTCCGGCTGCATTACGCAGACGCAGTGTTTTGCTTTGACGTCCGCCGCCTTTTTCATAAGCCGTTAGCCCGCCATTCACCGTATCAAGATTCAGTGTTATGACTTTTACCGGGGTCGCCCAATCTTTGCGATAATGTTTCCCCCATAAAAACTGGTGAAATGAACTCTTTTTATATTGTTCACCGGCTATTACAATTTTATGATTTGTATTAATCAGGGAATCCCCCATTTGGGGAAATACAGGGACAATAAAAAAAATGAGGGCTATCCCTAAAAACAAAAAGTGGATAAAACGGATTGATTTTGCTGTGGCAACGATAGAAGTCATATACGATGTATTAAAATATGCAGATAATCTTCAATAGATAGATAAAACCCTGCCAACTGCTACAGTTATATAAACTTGTATGAAAATCTATTTTTCTATGTGTTTGTTGTTGTGCTTTATGTGTTTGTATGATAGAAACCAGGTAGCTATCTGGTGATGCATTGCACATGGTTTCTTTCCTTTTGCCAGCAACTATCCCCGCCTTATCTTTGCCGCCTCAAAATAATTTCTTTATAGCTCCCAGCCCATAGCTGACAGCTCAAAGCTTTTTAAATGGCAAATACATCAGACATCAGCCGGGGATTGATTTTAAACCTGGAAGGCAGTCTTTATACAGTGGTAGAATTTGGCGAAAACAAAACGGCCCGTGCCGCTGCCAAAGTGTGGGCAAAACTGAAAGGGGTTGACAATAACCGTTCTATCGAAAAAACATGGAATTCCGGCGACACTATTTTCCCGGTACGGGTGGAAAAACGTTATTATCAGTTCCTGTATAAAGATGATACCGGCTATAACTTTATGGACAACGAAACCTTTGAACAGATTGCTTTGCAGGCAGAAACTATTGATGCCCCGCAATACCTGAAAGAAGGGCAGGAGGTGGGTGTTATGATTAATACGGAAAATGACCAGATATTGGGTGCAGAATTGCCGGATAAGATTGTATTAAAAGTTACTTACACGGAGCCGGGACTCAGGGGCGACACGGCCACCCGGACTTTGAAGCCAGCTACTTTAGAAACCGGTGCCACACTCGGCGTTCCTTTATTTGTAAACGAAGGTGAACTTATCCGCATCAACACCAAGTCTGGTGAGTACCTGGAAAGAGTGAAAGAGCAATAAGTCAACATTATTGAATAATGGCCGGAATCACCCGATTTTCGGTCATTTTTGTTTTATTTTGCCCCTTTCTTGCCCAAAATCAGGAAAAATCCTTTACTTTCTCCTATTGATTTCATTACCTTAGCCGCCAATCCCTCCGAAGGGGTTCTCTCTAAAAACCAAAACAGTCTTTTAAATTGAAAAACATGGACTTCAAACAAATTCAGGAGTTGATTAAAATGATCAACAAATCGAATATTGGTGAATTAACGGTTGAGCAAAAAGATTTTAAAGTAACGATAAAGCAAAAGGAAGAGCATATAACACAGGTAGTATCAGCAGGCCCGGTTCAACAGGCTCCGGTTTATGCAGCACCTCAGCCAGCAACTCAAAGTGCACAAGCAGCCGCTGCCGAAAAACCAAAAGCGGCCGAAGCACCTGCGGCCAATACGATTACCATTAAAAGCCCGATGATTGGTACTTTCTACCGCAAATCATCTCCCGATAAGCCAAATCTTGCAGATATAGGCAGCGACGTAACAACCGGTACTGTGGTTTGCATCATCGAAGCCATGAAACTATTTAATGAAATAGAAAGCGAAGTAAAAGGCAGGATTGTAAAAGTGCTGGTAGAAGATGCATCACCGGTGGAGTATGATCAGCCGTTGTTCCTGGTAGAGCCAGCGTAACAATTCATTGTTGATAGCTGTTATTTATTCATGGCAGGTAACTATGAACTTGTTTTCTCATTCATCACATTAATTCTATGTTTAAAAAAATACTGATTGCTAACCGTGGAGAAATTGCGTTGAGAGTTATCCGCACTGCCAGGGAGATGGGTATCAAAACCGTGGCCGTTTATTCTACTGCTGATAGAGATAGTTTACATGTAAAATTTGCCGACGAAGCCGTTTGTATCGGCAAGCCACAAAGCAGCGATTCGTACCTGAATGTAGCACACATCATGGCGGCGGCAGAAATCACCAATGCAGATGCTATCCATCCCGGTTATGGTTTCCTCGCAGAAAATTCCAGGTTCGCACAAATTTGTAATGATCATGGCATAAAGTTTATTGGCCCCACCCCGGATATGATTAATTCTATGGGCGATAAGATTACAGCCAAAGAAACGATGATAAAAGCTGGTGTACCTGTAGTGCCGGGTGGTGAAGGTTTATTGCAAAGTGTGAATGAAGCAAAAGGGCTTGCAAAAAATATGGGTTACCCCATTATTTTAAAAGCAACCGCCGGTGGCGGTGGCAAAGGCATGAGAATAGTGTGGGAAGAAAGCGAGATGGAAAAAGCGTATGATACGGCAAAGCAAGAAGCAGCCGCATCTTTTAAAAACGATGGTATCTACATGGAAAAATTTGTAGAAGAACCACGGCATATTGAAATACAAGTAGCTGGTGATCAGTATGGCACCGTTTGCCATTTGAGTGAAAGAGATTGCTCCATTCAACGGCGACATCAGAAATTAGTGGAAGAGTCACCCTCACCGTTTATGACGGATGAGTTGCGTTTTAAAATGGGAGAGGCCGCTAAAAAAGCAGCAGGAGCAATCAACTACGAGAGTGTGGGCACCGTTGAATTTTTAGTAGACAAAAATCGAAACTTCTACTTTATGGAAATGAACACCCGGATACAGGTGGAGCATTGCGTTACCGAAGAAGTTATCAATTTCGACCTTATCAAAGAGCAGATAAAAATTGCAATGGGCGAAAAAATAACCGGCGATGATTACATTCCCAACAATCATGCTATCGAGTGCCGCATCAATGCCGAAGATCCGTACAATGATTTTCGTCCTTCCCCCGGAAAAATCACTTCACTCTTTCAGCCCGGTGGGCATGGCGTCCGGGTAGATAGTCATGTCTATGCAGGCTATGTCATTCCACCGTATTATGATTCTATGATAGGCAAACTCATCACGGTGGCACAAACCCGGCAGGAGGCCATTGCCACCATGTACCGTGCACTAAGTGAGTATGTCATCGAAGGAATAAAAACTACTATTCCTTTCCACTTACAATTAATGCAGGACGAACGGTTCCGCAGCGGCGATTTTAATACCAAGTTTATTGAAGGGTTTCATTTAAAGTAAATGATTGTTGTACTGCTATTAATTTGATCCTTATCAGTTGCAGGCAGGGTGCAAGCATTTTTAGAATCTCATCAACCACCATAAACCTTTCTTGACCGTTTCCTGCTAACACCAGCCGACTTCTTCTCCGTTTCTGTTTTCGGAGTAATACTTTTTTTATCAGCGGGAAGATGCGGAAAGCCGGGAAAATTCTGATCAATATGCGGGTCAGCATTTTGTTGCACCTCTTCTTCTTTTTTAATAGGGTTTGTCTTTGCAGGCATATAGAATCATTTTAGACTTCTCTTTTAAACATTGTGCCGGCTGTTTATAACAGCCAACCGGCTACCATTTTTCGGACTTTCGAACTATCATTGTTAAGGTCTCTTTAACCCTCCCGGTTCTTTGGCATATATTTTTCAGTAATAAAAAAGAACAAAAATCATTATATGAGTAAATCAGCAAATAAGCCCTCTGAGTTATCTGGAGACAAAAAATCTGTAGAGAAAACTCCCCAAAAATCCCAAACTGTGGGTAAGACAACACAGCAAATAATGACCAAACATATCCAGGATGAGAATGATGTAATTTCCGACGAAGATTTTAAAAATTTAAAACTCGACTTGGAATTGCCAACCGATAAGGCGCATCAACCGCTTGAAATTTCAAATGATACCGAACGGCCGAAGGATGAGGACAAAGACCCTAAAGTAATGACACCTTGGGATCTTATCAGTTAATGATCCGGGTAAATCCTGTATCACTTATTTAGCTGCCTGAACTCACCCGGCAACCTGCATGCTGATTCGTGTCGGTTGCATGTACAATAAGTAAATAAAAATGAGAAGCCCGATGACTTTTGTCATAAAGAACAGAGAATAACAGTTGCAAATTGCACCAATCAATTATAATTCCTATGCGAAAAATTCTTGTCCCCACTGATTTCTCGCCTAATGCAGCAAGAGCTATTGACTATGCTGTACAGATAGCCAAACTGAACCAGGCAACCATTTATGTCATGCATGCCTGTGATTATTTATTTCCACCGGAGATGGACAATACATTCTCAAAGGAAGATTACAATAAAAAACAAACTGACGACGCTTTTAATAATCTGGAATTAATACGGAGAAGTATAGAAGAAACAGAACAGGTATTAGTTAACATACAACTTTACAGTGGTACCGTTACCGACACAATCATCATTGCTGCCAAAGAGCATAATGCGGACCTGGTAGTGATGGGTACACTTGGAATATCAGGTATCAAAAACTTCGTATTTGGAAGCAAAACTGCAGCTGTGATAAGTAACACTACAATCCCTGTCATAGCCATACCGCTTGAGTATGACTGGAGCACTCCGTCTAAATTTCTGCTTACCATTAATCATTTTGATGAAGTAACTGATATGCTCCACCCGGTATTCGATCTGGCAAAAGTGTTTAACGCAGAAGTACGGATAACTGTTTTTACTGATGAGTGCAATGCTGTTGCATCAGATTATCTTGAAGCCGCAAGAGAAATAAAATTGGCAGAAGAAAAGCTAAGACAAAAGTATAGCAGCCTTGATGTAAAAGCGGAACATTTGTCAGGCCATCATTTTGAAGAAAGCATAAATGAGTATATAGACAAAAATCAAATTAATTTACTTGCAATGACGACTCATAAAAGAAGTTTTATCGGCCGTATTTTAAACAGAAGTCTTACCCGTAAGATGAGTTATCATTCAAAAGTGCCTGTATTGGCTATCCCGGTAAAATAAAGCCGGGCAGATTATTTCGCCACCACCATCTTTACTTTCTTATTCTTTATTTTCTGCTCCTTAATTAATTGCAGTGTAGCACTTACTTTTATTTTCTTGATGGCTACAAAAGAGAAAAAATCTTTTACTTCAATCAGGCCTATATCTTCTTTTTTAAGCTGGCCTTTATTCGACAGAAATCCAACAATATCAATTTTATTCACTTTGTCTTTTTTGCCGGCAGCAATAAACAAGGTTGACCATTGAGGCTTATCTGGCAGGGTAGTGGTTTGGGGTAGTTCTATTTTCTCAACTCCGCCATCAATATAGTCAGGCAGTTTTTCTTCGGGAGATAAAATAAGAATGGCGGTGCCGCTGGCATCCATCCGGGCTGTTCTTCCATTGCGGTGCGTAAAAATATCCTCACTGCCCGGCAAATGATAATGGATGATGTAGCGGATATTGGCAATATCAAGCCCTCTTGATGCCAGGTCGGTTGTTACCAGCACATTGGATGTTCCGTTCCGGAATTTACACAATGCAGCATCTCTTTCCTGCTGCTCCATTGCGCCATGATAAAATACATTGAAAATATCTTTCTCTTTTAGCCAGTTGCTGGTTCGTTCCACTGACTCCCGGTGGTTGCAAAAAACAATGGTAGACCGATTACCCAGCATGCAGATAAGCCTGAACAATGTTTCTAACTTATCTTTTCCATCACTCTGCAAAGTTTTAACGGCAAGCCCGGTGTCTTCATCAGCATCATTTAAAAAGTCAAGCTTCACCGTTTCCACCATGCCGATAAAAGGAGGAATCTCCACGGCTTCAGTTGCCGAAGTCAGTATTCTTTTTGTTATTGATTTCAACGAACCGATAATAAAAGACATTTCTTCCTGGAAGCCAAGCTCCAGCGATTTGTCAAACTCATCCAGCACCAGTGTCTCAATCGTATCAATGGTAATATTTCCTCTCCGGATATGATCGGCCAGCCGGCCGGGTGTACCAATCAGCAATGCAGGGGGCTGTGTCAGGTTATTTTCTTCTGTTTCTCTTAAATGGCCACCGTAGCAGCAGGTTATTTTTAGGTTCGTCCCCATGCTTTTAAATACAGATTCAATCTGCAACGCCAGTTCTCGGGAAGGCACAATAATGATGGCTTGTGTTTTGGTGTTAGCAGGGTTTAATTGTTTAATCACCGGCAACAGGAAAGCCAATGTTTTGCCTGATCCGGTTGCTGATAACAGCAGTATATTATTATGTTTATCTATAGCTTCGCCGGAGGCCAGCTGCATTTCATTAAGCGATTTGATTCTTAGTTTTGTTAATATACTGGCAGTAGATGTTTTTGTGGTGGACATAGGAGCAAAAGTACGGTAGTTTGCCCTTGTTATTCTATCAGCTCTTCTCTGGCAAAGTCTTTGTTAAATAATGGTTTGCAGAATAAAAGTTTTATATAGCCTTACTAAATTGCAACACATAAAATCAATTATATGAATAAGAATACTGTTTTATCGTCATTTAAAATAATTGTTGTATTGGCTGCCCTGGTAATAGGGAGTAGTGCCATAGGCCAAACAACCAGTAAAGAGAAAAAATTAGTGAGGGACAGTAAAGAGGCAAAAGCAGATTTTATTAATGCTGATAACCTGATGAAAAGCTTATTCACCAATGCGTATGGGTATGTTATCTTCCCCAATGTGGGGAAAGGAGGCATCGGTATTGGTGGTGCAGCAGGCAATGGCATTGTGTATGAGCAAGGCAATATTATAGGGAAGGCTAAATTAAGTCAGCTCAGTATTGGTTTTCAGTTTGGTGGCCAGGCATACAGGGAAGTAATTTTCTTTGAATCAAAAGCAGACCTTAACCGTTTTAAAGAAGACCGGTTTGAATTTTCTGCACAGGCTTCGGCCGTGGCAGTTACTGCCGGTGTTTCTGCAAATGTGAAGTATAAAGATGGAGTTATGATATTTACCCAGCAAAAAGGAGGCTTGATGTATGAGGCATCAATAGGAGGACAGAAATTTGATTTCAGTACATTTTAGTAAGCAGTAATGAAACAGCCGTAAGGTTAATTATCCTCGGTCCAATCAATTATTACTTTACGCCGCATCAGTTCTGCTACTGGTTTCCCGTTTGCATCATATTCTTTTACCGCAATGAAAAACAGGTAAAGCGGTGTAGTAAGTGATTTTAATTTAATAACGTCTTCTGCTTCTGTATGGTACAATTGTTTGATCGCTTTTGTGCAAACTTTTCCTTTATCTCCCATACCTACAGTTGTCCGGTTAAACGAATGCCATTCTACAGTATCCTTATAAAACCAGTAGGACCATCCGGTTTCGCTGATATTTAATTCTCTGTTCAGGTTAAATTTATCTCCTTCTCTTAGTTCCAAAAGGTTCAGGTATTCAAAGTCACGGATGGGGCTTGTTTCTGTAAACCGGTAAACGGAATCTTTTATACTGGCAAAAACATATACTCCTTCAACTCCATTAAGCAATAGTTGAAATTTGAATGGCTTTTTTTTAAGCGTTATGGGAGTTTGAAAATCAAGCAATTTATGGACGTTATCATCCTGCATTATTCTTATGAACACATCTTTTTCCTGGGAAAAAGAAATTGCAGGGATCAGTAAAAATAGAAGAAGGGTCTTTTTCAGACAGTTGAGGATTTTCATTTTTGTGGGTTATACGCAAATTTACTCTTTTAGACTTTAAAATTGAGCAATCTTTGTTTGTCGTTAAGTTGCATAAGAAAGACTGTTTAATGGAATAAAAGTTGCACGGGCAGTGTTTCTATCATATATAGACCCGGGAATGTGTTAGGTAATTTTTTTTACATTTTTGTACCAAATAACATGGCATAAAAGATACTGTAACACTGTTGGTTATGGATTTTTTTGATAAATCACTCTTATAAAGCACTATGATGAATTTCATACCTTTTATCTTATTACTAAATTTAATATCCTGTCAGCCACCCCAAAAAAAGGTAACGGATGACAATGTTTTAATTGAGCCTGACATTCCCCTTTATGATAAATCAATAAACGATATTAAACCACCCGAAAGCTACAAAAGGGTGACGGCCCAACCTAATTCATTCGCCGCATGGTTAAGGTCTGTACCGCTGAAAAAAGACAAGGCTGTTTTCCTCTACAATGGAAAACTAAAACCAAACCAATCAGCCCAGTTTGCAGTGATAGATATACCCGTTGGTAACAAAGACCTGCAGCAATGTGCCGATGCAGTGATGCGGTTGCGGGCAGAATATTTATATGCACAGAAAAAATATGCAGAGATTGCTTTTATGGATTATACTGGAAAGTGGTACAAATGGACAAAGGCATCAAACAGGCAGGCTTTTGAGAATTATCTGCAAACCGTATTTGGCTGGTGCGGTTCAGCATCGCTGGAAAAACAATTGAAAGTAGTAAGTAATTTCAATGCTATAAAAGCTGGTGATGTTTTGGTGCAGGGTGGTTTTCCCGGTCATGCTATGATGGTGGTGGATGTAGTAATGAATGAAAATGGTAATAAGCTATTTATGCTGGCACAGGGCTATCAGCCTGCGCAGGACATGCATGTGGTGGTGAACCCGGTAAATGATAAACTCAGCCCCTGGTATGAGGTAACTGATATGGAGGAAATTATAACACCCGAATGGCGGTTTATAAAAAAAAATCTGAAAACCTGGTAACGAATACAACTTGATCCACAATGAATTTGTATTTTGTGGGATGAAAAAATTATTATTTACCCACCTCGTTATCTCCTTGTTATTTATCAGTAAAACCTTTGCGCAGCAAGCAGGAGAAAAAAAAGGCTGGCCCTCTATAGAACGATATGGTTTCATAAGTGAATGTATCAAAGAAGCCAGATCTGGTTATAGTGAAGATACGGCCCGGTTTTACTGTTATTGTATGCAGGATAGGGTAGAAAAAAAATACCCCACTATTGAGGAGGCAGGAAAAATCACCGAAGCTGATATGCAGTCAGAAACATGGCAAAAAGATATTAATAGCTGCCTGAGAGGCTCTTGGGGTACTTCTGAAAGAGAAGCATTTTTAACCGAATGTATGGAATCGGCTAAAAAAGGTGATATGAGCGAAGCAAAAACTAAAACATATTGTGAGTGTATGCTTTATAAAATAGAAATTAAGTTTCCCAATCCTATCGATGCTGGCGTACTTACACCGGAGAAACTCAATTCACCAGAGTGGAAGAAGATCATTCAGGGCTGTCTGGATTTTTGATTTGTTTGCTTTTTTAATCTAAATAGAAAAAGCTTCATATAAAATGAAGCTTTTTTGTGCCCAGAACTGGATTCGAACCAGCACATCCTTTCGAACGCTGCCACCTGAAGGCAGTGCGTCTACCAGTTTCGCCATCTGGGCTTGGGTGTGCAAATATAAATGACTCAGCTGAAACATTGAAATCTGCATAAACCGGTTAAAAAAACGCAGATAACGGCATATAGCAGCAGATACATGACTTTTTTTCGGTAGTGGTTGAATAAAATTATTCACACAAGATTTTACTCAGTAATTATATTAACGTCAGTTTGAAATATTAATTTATATTCGACTACTTAAAATTTGGTCTACACAAAACCACAAAACACCATGAGAAAATTATTACTGCTTCTACTGTCATTTACGTTAATGTATGGAGTGACAGCACAAGAAAAAAATTATTGGTCTTCAAACAATGATGCAAGTGGAATCGCTACTGACAAAGCTGTAGCGAGGCTATCGTTTCCTGCCGTCTTCAAATTATTTAATCTGAATGTTGATCCATTAAGGCAAGAATTATTTAAAGTAGTTGACAACGCCTCAAAACATTCTACAGTTATTTCATTACCAAATGCCGATGGACAAATTGAAGAATTTGAAGTAACAGAAGCTTCCAATTTTGACCAGGCTTTGCAGGTTCAGTTTCCTGCGATCAGGGCTTTCTCCGGTAAAGGAATTACGGACAAATCTGCCACATTAAAATTAAGCATCTCTCCGCAAGGCATACAAACAATGGTTTTCAGGACTGAAAAAGAAAATGAATTCATTGAAGCCTATTCACAAAATCATACCGTGTATGCAGTATTCAAATCTCAAAGAAAAGCAGGGCAATTGCCCTGGACATGTTCAACAGTTGATCAGAAACTGGTTACTGACCTAAATGTACAGATTGCTAATACAAACATTCTAGCCAGATCAGGAGGAGACTTAAAGACAATGCGTTTGGCACAATCCTGTAATGGAGAATATTCCAACTATTTTGGAGCAACCAGCTCTGCACAAGTGGCTTTAGTTTTGGCTGCTTTTAATGCAACGCTTACCCGTTGTAATGGTGTTTATGAAAAAGACCTGGCATTGCACCTCAATCTTATTGCCAATACAACCAGTGTCATTTATTATAATCCGGCAACGGATCCTTATTCAAATACTTTAAGTCAGTGGAACGCACAATTGCAATCAACGTTGACTTCAGTTATCGGAGAAGCTAATTATGATATTGGCCACATGTTCGGTGCTTCCGGCGGCGGTGGAAATGCCGGATGTATTGGTTGCGTTTGTGTTAACGGTTCTAAAGGAAGTGGTATTACTTCGCCATTTGACGGCATTCCGCAGGGAGACAATTTCGATATTGATTATGTAGTGCATGAGGTAGGTCACCAATTGGGTGGAAATCATACTTTTTCCATGAGCAGCGAAGGCACCGGAGTGAATAAGGAGGTTGGTTCCGGTATCACCATCATGGGTTATGCCGGCATCACCAGCCAGGATGTGGCACCTCATTCTATTGACATTTTTCATCAAGCATCAATTGCCCAGATACAGGCTAATCTTTTAACCAAAACCTGCCCGATAACTACAACTTTGGCAAACGCAACACCTGTTGTTTCAGCAGGCAGCAATTATACTATTCCAATCAGTACACCGTTTGCATTGACCGGTTCTGCGACTGATGCTGATGCTGGCGATGTGTTGACTTATTGCTGGGAACAAAATGATAATTCAACAACAACCGGAGCAAACAGTGTGGCCAGTCCAACAAAAGCTACAGGCCCCAACTGGATATCATTCAGCCCTACAACTTCGTCAGCAAGACTTTTTCCCAAGTTGGCGACGATCCTTGCAGGCGTAAATGTTTCTGGTCCATTGCCCGGTGGTGATGCCGGTGCTAACACCGAAGCATTGAGCTCTGTTTCAAGAACACAGAATTTCAGGTTAACAGTAAGAGATAATGCCCCTTATAGCTCTACAGCTCCGGTTTCTGTTGGTCAAACTCAGTTTGATGATGTGGTAGTTACTGTTTCAAATACTTCAGGTCCATTTTCTGTCAGTTCGCCTAATACAGGGGTATCATGGGCTGGAGGTTCATCACAAACAGTAACATGGGCAGTAGCAAATACTACGGCGGCACCTGTAAGTTGCGCTAATGTAAAAATTTCTATTTCTACAGATGGCGGTACTACTTTCAGCACATTAGTTGCCAGCACTGCCAATGATGGAAGCGAAGCAGTGACAATCCCGAATACACAGACCACAACTGCAAGAGTAAAAGTAGAAGCCGTTGGAAATATCTTTTTTGATATTTCTAATACCAATTTCACTATCACCGCACCAGCCGCATGCGGTAATCCAACAGGACTTACATCTTCTGCTACTACTAACACTTTTGCAACGGTAAATTGGGGTGCGGTAGCAAGTGCCTTATCGTATGATGTGGATTATAAAGCTGCTGCTTCCGGAACCTGGACCAATGTTGCTACAGGCACAACAGCTTTAACAGTTAACTTATCAGGTCTTACACAGGGAACATTATACGATTGGAGAGTAAGGGCAACTTGCAGCGGTGGAAGTGGTAGTTATGTGCAGGCACAGTTTACCACAACAGCGCCTTGTACCGCTCCATCGGGGTTAGCTTCGTCTGCTATTACTTCTTCTGCAGCTACTGTAAGCTGGGGTGCTGTTAGCGGTGCGAATAACTATGATGTTGATTATAAAACAAATGCTTCCGGCACATGGACAAATGCAGTAACAGGCACAATAGCTACTTCAATTAATTTAAGTGGCTTAGCTGCCTCAACATTATATGACTGGAGAGTAAGAGCCAACTGTGCTTCTGGAAGCAGTGCATACACACAGGCGCAGTTTACAACTTCAGCTGTATCAACCTGCCCGGGTGTTTATGATGTTTCAACAAACGATAACAGAAATGGTGCAGCTACTATTCCTTTCAATACGGATATTAAAGGACAGATCAACTCAACCGGTGATGTGGACTATTATAAGTTTGTAATAACTACAGGTGGCACTATTACTGTAACATTGACTGGCCTCCCTGCTGATTATGATCTTCGTTTATACAGGAACAATACAAATGTGGCCAGTTCGTCCAATGGAGGTACTACCAGTGAGACCATCAACTATACTGCTACTGCCAACACTTACTATGCAAGGGTGGTTGGTTACAACGGAGCTTTCAATGCTACCAGTTGCTATACGCTGAAAGTGCAGTTGGGTACTGCCAGCAGGGAAGAGGAGCTGATCACTTTAAACAAAATCAGTGTTTTCCCCAACCCTGTCGCTAATTCAGTTATGGTACGGATACCAGACATCCAGGGAATAGCCAATATCAGGCTATTTGATATTTATGGTAAAATGCTGATGCAAAGAAGCAGCGGCCAGGTAAATACTCAACTGGATGTGGCTGCACTTCCGGCTGGTGTGTATATGGTAAGAGTCATGAACAACGGAAAGGAAAGCACTATGAAAATTGTGAAAGAATAAGTCTTTAACTATAAAGCCCCGTCCTGCCTGAGGCTGGACGGGGCTTTATTTTATCCGTACATTTTTTATACACTCACATTAAAATCCCTCAACGCATCATTCAAACTTGTTTTTAAATCCGTACTTGGTTTTCGCTGCCCGATTATCAATGCACAACCAACACCAAACTCACCAGCCGGAAATTTTTTGGTATAAGAACCCGGTATTACCACACTTCTTGCAGGTACCCGGCCTTTCATTTCTATTGGTTCACCACCGCTGACGTCAATTATTTTTGTGGATTGGGTTAAAACAACATTGGCTCCCAGTACTGCTTCTTTTTCTACAATCACACCTTCAACCACAATACAGCGGCTGCCAATAAAACATCCATCTTCAATAACAACCGGAGATGCCTGCAATGGTTCAAGCACACCACCAATACCAACGCCGCCACTAAGGTGAACACCTTTTCCTATTTGTGCACAGCTTCCTACTGTTGCCCATGTATCTACCATCGTTCCTTCATCCACATAGGCACCGATGTTTACATAAGAAGGCATCAGCACCACATTCTTTGCCAGATAAGCTCCGTATCTCGCCACGGCATGAGGTACAGCTCTTACACCAAGTGCTGCATAGTTTTTCTTCAATAGCATTTTATCATAGAATTCAAACGGAGCCACATCCCATGTTTGCATGGGTTGAATACTAAAGTAAAGAAGGATAGCTTGCTTCACCCATTCGTTTACCACCCAGCCTGCTTCACCCGGAGCCGCCACTCTAAGTCTGCCTTTATCCATTTCTTCGATAACAGACCTGACAGCATCGCTGTATTTGTTTTCTTTTAATAACTCACGGTTGGCCCATGCTTCTACAATAAAATCTTTCATTAATTATTATTTGCTGCGAAAATAGGATAATGTGCAGATTTGAAGATGTGCAGATTTGCGGGAATTAATCTGCAAATTTGCATATTTACTAATTGGCATATTCAATGAACATTGGTTTTGATGCAAAAAGGGCTTATCACAATGGAACGGGGTTGGGGCATTACAGCCGCACCCTGCTGCATTCCTTGTCGGAATATTATCCGGAACATCAGTATTATTTATTCAACCCAAAATCCGCCGGTTCTTTTTCGGTAACCGGAAATAATATCCATGAAGTATTACCCAACGGATTTTTAAACAAGCTGTTTCGTTCAGCCTGGCGAAGCAGTTGGGTGAAAAAAGATTTGCTGCGGCTTAAAATTGACCTTTATCATGGACTAAGCCATGAAATTCCGGTTGGTATTCAGAAAACTGGAATTAAGTCGGTCGTTACTATTCATGACCTGGTACATGAACGATACCCCGGGCAATACAATGCGATTGATGTAAAAATCTACAGCAAAAAATTTCGCTATGCCTGTGAACAGGCTGATAAAGTGATTGCCATCAGCAAACAGACTAAGAGAGATATTATGGAGTTTTACAAAACACCGGAAAAAAAAATTACAGTTTGTTATCAGAGCTGCAATCCGGCTTTTGGTAAAACGGTGAGTGATGAAGATAAAAAGATAGTAAAAGAACAATACGGTTTGCCCGACCAATTCTTTTTGTATGTAGGCTCCATCATAGAAAGAAAAAATCTGCTGAACATCTGCAAAGCAGTTTTCTTGTTGCGAAATGAACTGGATATTCCATTAGTAGTAATTGGCGAAGGCGGAAAGTATAAGCAACAGGTAAAAGATTATGTGCTGCAAAACGGGTTAGAAAGTAAAATTATTTTTCTTTCAGAAAACCCATCGGCGAAATCTTCTCCATCTTATAAATCAGCGGTTGACTTTCCGGCTATTTATCAATTGGCCATTGCTATGATATATCCTTCCTTCTTCGAAGGTTTTGGCATTCCCGTGCTGGAAGCTTTGTGGAGCCGGTTGCCGGTTATTACTTCTGATGCTTCCTGTTTGCCGGAAGCAGGCGGTGACGGAGCTTATTATGTGAGCCCTGCCAGTGCGGAAGAAATAGCAGCAGGCATGAAGAAAATTTATTCAGATAAAGAGTTTGCTGCAACCATGATTAAAAAAGGCTGGCAGCATGCTCAGAATTTCACCCAACAAAAATGTGCTGCATCTGTAATGGATGTTTATAAAACGATATGGTAGATTTTGAAAAAGATATTGAACAATGCCTGAAAGTGCTGAAGGATGGTGGCCTCATTCTTTACCCCACTGACACGGTTTGGGGAGTCGGTTGCGATGCTACCAATGCAGCAGCAGTGGAAAAAATCTATCAGTTAAAAAAACGGTCAGACGAAAAAGCCATGATTGTTTTAGTGGCAGATGAAAAACAAGTGTTGCAACATGTTGCTTCACCTGATCTGCAGGTGTTTGATTATTTGCAGGAAGCAAAGAAACCAACAACGGTAATTTATGAAGGGGCCATCGGGCTGGCCGATAATATAATTGCACCAGACGGCAGCATTGCTATCCGTATTTGCAATGAAGAATTTTGCAGGCATCTTATCAAAAGATTCCGGAAGCCCATTGTTTCTACTTCTGCTAATATTTCTGGTGAGCCTACGGCTAAATTGTTTGCAGATATTAACGAAGAATTAAAGAAAGGAGTTGATTATATCGTTAACTACCGGCAAGATGATAAGGCAATTGCTGCGCCATCTTCTGTAATAAAGTGGAACAACGGGGTAGCAGAAGTGTTACGACCTTGAGCCTTGTACCTTGATACTTGTACCTTCTTCAGGTTATCTTTGCTTCGTTTATGGAAATCAACTGTACAGAAAAGGAATTGTTTTTATTAAAGAAAGTCGCCAATGCTGCTGAAGCACTGGGAGTAGAAACGTATTTGATCGGTGGCTTTGTCAGGGATAAAATTCTTAGCCGGGAAACTACAGATGCTGATATGGTTTGTGTGGGTGATGGTATTGAACTGGCAAAAGAAGTGGCCAAACAGTTTAACCCAATTCCGCAGGTGGATGTCTTTAAAACTTTCGGAACGGCTCATATCAGAATTACTGATGATTTTGATATGGAGTTTGTGGGTGCCCGGAAAGAAAGTTACAGTTTTGATTCCCGCAACCCGGAGGTGGAACCGGGAACTATTGTGGATGACCAGAACCGCCGGGATTTTACCATCAATGCCCTTGCCATTAGTTTAAATAAAAATGATTACGGCAAACTGGTTGATCCTTTCAATGGAGTAAAAGATATCGAGGATAAAATTATCAGAACACCTTTAGAACCATCTCAAACCTTCAGCGATGATCCGCTGCGGATGATGCGGGCCATACGGTTTGCAACACAACTGGGTTTTATTATCGAAGAAAAAACCTGGCAGGGAATTATAGACTGTGCCGGAAGGATAAAAATAATTTCGCAGGAAAGAATAACCGAGGAACTGAATAAGATTATTGCTTCGCCAAAACCATCCATTGGTTTTGACTTGTTATATAAAAGCGGATTGTTACAAATAATTTTTCCGGCAATGGTAGATCTGGCAGGTGCTGAATACAAAGACGGGATGGGGCACAAAGATAATTTTTATCACACCTTGCAGGTGCTGGATAATCTGTCTGTCAACACCAATGATGTATGGTTGAGATGGGCTGCTGTTTTACATGATATTGCCAAACCGGCTACCAAAAAATTTGAAGAAGGGCATGGCTGGACATTTCATGGACATGAAGCGATGGGGGGAAGAATGGTGCCTAAGATTTTCACCAAACTTAAATTGCCCCAGAATGAAAAAATGCGGTTTGTAAGAAAAATGGTGGAACTCCATCTCCGCCCTATCAGTTTAACCAAAGAAAATATTACTGATTCTGCTATCCGCCGTTTGTTGTTTGATGCCGGAGAAGATTTTGATTCGCTGATGCTGCTTTGCAATGCAGACATCACTTCAAAGAATAGACAAAAAGTAAAGCGGTTTCTCGAAAACTTCCAGTTAGTGAGGGAACGATGCAAAGAAGTAGAAGAAAAAGACCATATCCGTAACTGGCAGCCACCCATTACCGGTGAAATGATAATGGAAACATTCGGGTTGCCGCCTTCAAAACAAGTCGGCATTATAAAAGAGGCCCTGAAAGATGCTATGCTGGACGGGGTAATTCATAATAATTATGGAGCAGCATATCAATTCATGCTCGAGAAAGGAAAAGAGCTTGGATTAACGGTTGTTAAATCTTAAATCCTAAATTTGCTGCATGGCTATTTTAAAATTTAGGGTTTATTTAGAAGAAGACGAAAGTGTCTATCGTGACGTAGTCATCCGGCATACCCACAGCTTCCAGGATTTGCATGAAACGATATTGAAGGGCTATGAGTTTGATAATAAACACAAGGCTACTTTTTACCGGAGCAATGACCACTGGCTGCGGGGCCGGGAAATTTCGCTGGAGAAATATGATAAAGACTACAAGGCAGAGCCATTCATCATGAGTGAAACAACGATTGGGTCTGAAATCAAAAATCCTAATCAACGGTTTATTTACCAGTACGACTTTAATAAGAACTGGGGTTTTTTGATCGAACTGATTAATGTATCGAAAGAGGAAAACCCCAAAACTATTTATCCGTCGGTGGCAAGGGTAGAAGGTATTGCGCCGAGCCAATATGGCACCAAAGGATTACTGGGGCCAAAGTTTGCCGACATAGAAGAGAAATACGATTTGACGCAGGTAGCCGGAGATGGCTTTAGCGAAAAAGATGAAGAAGGCGAAGATGTAGGTATGACAGAAGAAGGCGGCGAAGCAGAGGTGGAAGGCGAAGAAGAAGTATAACCAGCTATCTGAATACAAATATTCAATAATCAATTCTCAATATTCAATTGAGAGAATCTTCTCTTAAAACAGTTGTCATCATTGCCGGCCCCACAGCGGTTGGTAAAACTTCTGTTGCCATTCAACTGGCAAAACATTTTCAAACTGAAATTATATCTGCCGACAGCCGTCAGTGTTTTAAAGAACTGAATATTGGTGTAGCGAGGCCGTCTTCAGAAGAATTACGGGAAGTACAACATCATTTTATCGCTTCTCATTCCATACGGGAAGCAGTAACCGCCATTACCTTTGAGCAATATGCATTACAAAAAACGGAAGCTTTATTTAA